>JBCBTL010000167.1:0-6103 GCA_039818705.1 Cyanobacteria bacterium J06639_1 | reverse complement strand
GTCAAACAGCGTGCGATCGCGGGTGGTTGAGGCTCGGAATCTGCAAAAAGAACGGTTTCAATCGGAATCGGGCATTACTTGCAACGCACAAATGCAGAGTCGACATTTGCGGGAGTGGTGCGAGTTAGGCGATCGCGAACGGTCAATTTTGGAAGGGGCGATTCGGAAACTGGGGTTGTCGGCGCGGGGAAGCGATCGCGTTCTGAAAGTGGCTCGCACGCTGGCCGATCTTTCCCACTCTGATACGATTCAACCTCAACACCTCGCTGAAGCGATTCAGTATCGAAGCTTGGATCGCCTGTCGTCTTGACGGTGGATTGTTTTGCTGTTTTTGGGGAAGCCTGACACACGCCATGGATCTCGATGTTGCCTGGGTGATTCTTTCCGCCATTTTGGTGAGTACGATGCAGGCGGGATTCTGTTGTTTAGAGAGCGGGCTGGTACGCGCCAAAAATAGCATTAATGTCGCGATTAAGAACTTAGTTGATTTTTGCATTGCGTGTTTGATTTACGGCTCGATTGGGTTCGCTCTCATGTTTGGAGCGAGCGCTTTCGGTGCGGTCGGCACGCGCGTTCCGGCGGCGATGGTTTGGAATGCGAGTGACTATGCCTTTTTTCTATTTCAATTAGCCTTTTGCGGCACAGTGACCACGATCGTCTCGGGGGCTGTGGCGGAACGGATGAGCTTTTTGGGGTATTTTATTGCCACGATTATTTTATCGGCATTCATTTATCCTATTGTCGGTCATTGGGTGTGGGGTGGCACTCATTTCGAGACAGCTTCGGGATGGTTGAGGCAGCTTCAGTTTCACGATTTTGCTGGGGCGACGGTCGTGCATTCCGTGGGGGGATGGATGGCGTTTGCGGCCATTCTTATTATCGGGCCGAGGTTGGGGCGCTTTTTGCCGAGTCCGAGGGCGATCGACGGACACAACTTGCCGATCGCGGTTTTGGGCGTGTTTTTGCTGTGGTTCGGCTGGTTTGGATTTAACGGCGGCAGCACGTTTGCGTTTACTGAAGACGTGCCGAAAATCTTGGTGAATACCGCTCAAGGTGGCGCTGCGGGAGGCATGGCGGCGTTAGTGTCAACCTGGATCGTGCATCGTCGTCCCCGAGTGCCGCTGGTGATGAATGGCGTTGTGGGGGGATTGGTGGCCGTGACTGCCGGGTGCGATTTCTTGTCACCTCAGAGCGTGACGGTGGTGAGCGGCGTGGGCGGGTTACTCTGCACGGTTTCGTCATTTTTGTTGAGTCGATACCGCATTGACGATCCCGTGGGGGTGGTGTCTGCCCATTTGGTGTGTGGCGTGTGGGGCACTCTGGCGGTGGCGCTGTTTGCCGAGCCGGGAACGTGGGCGGTGACCTATTCTCCACTGCAAAAGTTGGGGGTGCAAGCGCTGGGGGCGGGGGCGATCGCCGTCTACGCGTTTTCGGTTAGCTACGGACTGCTTTGGCTGGTGAATCAGGTGTTGCCATTGCGAGTGACTCCCGAGCAAGAGCGGATGGGATTGAATATTTCCGAGCACGGTGCGAGTACGTCCATACAGACTTTGCTGGACAGCATGAACGTGCATTCATTGAGTGGAGATTTCACGCAACCCGTCGAAGTCGAACCTGAAACTGAGGCATCGCTAATTGCCGATCGCTACAATCAAGTGCTCGGCAAAATGAACGAAATGCAGACGGAATTGAATGCCGGACGCGATCGCTTAATGTCGATTTTGAATTCGCCTGTTTTTCCGGTGGCGATCGCCGATCGGGACAGCGGCGCGCTGCAATTTGTGAACGAACGGGCTGCGGAATTTTTTGGATTTGCGCTGCAAGAAGCCGGACAGTTTCGCGAGGTTGAGTTTTGGAGTGATGCGAGCGATCGCGATCGGTTTTTGGAGCGATTGCAGCAGGAAGGGCGCGTATCGGGGTTTGAAGCGAGAATGCGCAAGGCCAATCGCACGCAGTTTTGGTCGTTAATTTCGGGCATCGAACTCACTTACGCGCAACGACTTTGCGTGCTGTTATCTTTCAGCGATATTTCAGAACGAATGCAGCGGGAAACGCTGCTGCAAAAGTTGGCTTCGATTGACCCGCTGACAGGGATTTACAATCGGCGATCGTTTTTTGAATTGGGAGAACAGGCGATCGCGGGAGCTGCTCGGGAAAGGCGATCGGTGTCCGTGATGATGCTCGATATTGATTGGTTCAAGCGGATTAACGATACCTTCGGTCACGCCCAAGGCGATCGCGCTATCCAAAAAGTGGCCGAACTCGCCACGAAAGTTTTACGGGATGGCGATATTTTGGGGCGTTTAGGCGGTGAGGAGTTCGCGGTTCTGTTGCAAACTCCCGTTCAGTCGGCGCAAAAGATCGCCGATCGCTTACGGCAGCGCATTGAAAACAACACGCTTGATAGTCAAGATGATCGCATTCAGCTTACCATCAGCATTGGCCTCACAGATATTGCCAGCAAAGACACCCTCGACATTGCACTTCAGCGAGCAGATACTGCCCTCTATCGCGTGAAGTCTGAGGGACGAAATCGAGTCATTGTGGGATAAGCAGTTCGTCAGAAATGCATATTGCCGTCAAGATTTGCGGGCGGATAAAGGTTGACAACTCGGACAGAAATGTGCCGATCTCCCTGCCAGCTTAATGCGTTCGATCGTCCCTTCGCACTGACGGCAAGGTTCGTCTTTGCGACTGTACACGCGCGCTTGCCCGAGATAATTCCCGTTTACGCCAGATAAATCGCGATAAGAACTGAACGTCGTGCCGCGTTGGGACAGACTTTCTTGCAACACTTGTACGAGACTCGATCGCAATTTAAATATCTTTTGGGCGGAAAGACGATCGCATCGCTGCAACGGATGAATGCCACTCAAAAATAACGCTTCATCCGCGTAGATATTGCCAATGCCAGCTACCAATCGCTGATCGAGCAGGGCATTTTTAATCGGGCGCGTGCTTTTGCGTAGCTTTTGACTGAAGTACGCATCGGTAAATTCAGATTCCAACGGTTCTGGCCCCATCGTTGCCAGTCCGGTAATCACGTCGGAGATTTCAACGCCAGGAGCCACCCACCAAAGTTTGCCAAACGTGCGCTGGTCGATGAACCGCAATTCAGCCCCGTTTTGCATTAAAAACCGCACGCGAGCGTGTTTTTCGAGGGGAGCTTCGCAAGTGTCGAGCCAGAACAATTGCCCGGTCATGCGCAGGTGAACGCCCAACCAACTGCCATCGTCGAGCTTGCCCAATAGATATTTGCCGCGTCGGTTCCAGCCATCGAGTTTGCGATTGGCGAGGCGATCGCGAAACTCCTGCGGTGATGGTGCGGCGATCGTGCGGTCGAGAAGGATTTCAACGGAGGCGATCGCTTGGTGCAGCGACACTTTCTCCAAATCCCGCCGTACGGTTTCAACTTCAGGCAGTTCGGGCACGTCAGTCGCCGCAGTAGACGATCATGTCGATTTCAATATCTCCCAATCCCGCTAAGCCCAGCACGCCGACGGTGGTGCGAGCGGGGAGGCGATCGCCCCCGAAATACGAACTGTAAATCTCGTTGGCGACGTCATAATCGCGAAAGTCCGTGAGGAAGATGCGGGACATAACGACGCGATCGAATCCCGTATTCGCGTGGTCTAGCACCAACTTCAAATTCTCCATCACTCGCTTGGTTTGCTCGGCGATGGGAGCACGCTCTACTTTCCCCGTATCGGGATCTTCAGAAAGCTGCCCGGTCACGAACAGGAAATCCCCCGCTCTCACGGCGTGAGAATAAGGTGCCACGGGGGGAAGTTTGCCCTCGGGCAGCGTGATGAAGTCGAGCATGAACCGTCAACGTTCTCCAATACCTAGAGATTTTTCAAGTCGTTGACTAGCGTAGGCCATTGCGTAGCAAAAAGCGAAGTAGACTGCCGCCGTAAAAAACAGCACTTCTTGGTGCGTTCCTAACCAGTTTCGGTTCGTATAGACCGCCTGCGCAGCCCCCAACAGGTCGATCAACCCGATAATCGCCACCAGCGACGTGTCTTTGAACAGGGTCAAAAACTCGCCCACCAGCGCCGGGATCGCAGCTCGCAACGCCTGTGGCAGCACCACCAGCATCGTGATTTGGAACGCGTTGAGTCCTAGCGCGCGGGCGGCTTCTCGCTGTCCCGTGGAAACTGCTTGTAATCCGCCACGAATGTCCTCAGCCACGTACACCGCCATGAACATAATCAGCCCGATCGCGGCTCGTGCCAGCAAATCCACGTTCGCCCCGGCTAAAAACAGAGGCACTAAAAGCTGAGCGGCAAACAAAATCGTCGTCAGCGGCAGTCCGCGCACGAACTCGATCGCGATCGTGCAGAACCACTTCACGATGGGCAGATTTTGATTGAAGCGCCCTAACCCCAGCAGAATCCCAATCGGAAACGCCAACAAAAACGCCGTCGCCGCCAATAAAAGTGTGAGCAAAAGCCCCGAAACGGCGCGGCTCGAAAACACTTCGAGCGACGTTCCCGGAACTCCCAGCAAAATGCCGTAGGCAACGGGCAGAAGAATCACCCAAGCCCCCAACAACCACGGTTGAAAAGCGCGTCGATTCCAGGCCGCGCCCGTGCCGACGAAGGCAGCGATCGCGCCCCCACCCATGAAAAGCTGAGCTTTCTGACCGAACGGCAACAGCGCGAGCAACCCGATAAACGCAGCCGTCCCGATCGCGTAGCCGCGTAGCACGCCCCCCCAAGCGCCGCCGCTTAAGCCTGCCAAAGCCAGAACCGCAAACAGCAAAGCAAAAGGCCGCCCCATGTCGGTCACGGGATAGGTGCCACTCGCCATCAATTTGACGTTTGCCGCAATAACCGCCCAATTTCCTTCAGCAGCCCACGCGACGAACGAGGTAACCAGCCAGTACACGATCGCTAAAGAAATGACCGACAGCGCCGCGTTGAACCACGAGTCGAACATATTCCGATGCACCCACTGCACCGGATTGAGACTTTGGCTGGGGGGCTTAAGTATTTCAGGAGTTGAATTCGAGGTTGCTGTAGTCACGACACTTACCGCTCGACGAGCTTGACACGTTCGTTAAACCAATTCATGCCGAAAGACACGGTCAAATTCATAATCAAATAGCTGGACATGATGATGGCAAACACTTCCACCGATCGCCCGGACTGGTTGATAATCGTGCCGCCAATATTGAACAAATCCGAATAGCCGATCGCGATCGCCAGCGTCGAATTTTTAATCAAGGTGGCAAATTGCGTATTCATCGGCGGAATCGCAATTCTGAGCGCTTGCGGCACGAGTACGAGTCGGAACGTACTCAACTCGGACAGTCCCAAAGCCCGTGCCGCTTCAATTTGTCCCTTCGGTACGGCCATAAACGCACCGCGAATAATTTCGCCGATGTACGCTCCGGTGTAAGTCACCAATCCCAACAGCAGCGCTAGAAACTCAGCTGAAAACTGCCAGCCACCGCGATAGCCGAAGTTCGTTTCCGTCGGCACGTCCACGGCAATCGGGGCACTCGGCAAGATCGCCCAACAGACCGCCGCGATCGCCACCCCTCCCAACACGCTGAGCAAAGGAACTAAGCCCGCCGGAAGGTCGGCACGATCCTTCAGAAAAAATCTCGTTCCCCAACCGACTAGAAGTACCGCGATCGCCGTTGGAATTAGCCAGACGCTAGCCGTCAAACTGGGGAAGTAAATGCCTCGCTGACTGAGAAAAAATGCATTGAAAAATGAGTAGCTTTCTTTCACCCCCGGCAGCGGCAGCAATACGGCTTCGTACCAAAAGATGATGATAAGCAGAATGGGAATGTTGCGAAAAATCTCGGTCGCAATTTTTGAAAGCTGCTTAGCGAGCCAGTTACTCGACAGCCGAGCAATCCCTAAAATCATTCCTAGGGCAAAAGCCAAAATCACGCCGAAAAACGACACCCAAACCGTATTGATGATGCCGACGATCAGCGCCTTGAAGTAAGGATCGGTCGGACTGTAGCGAATGCCTTCACTAATGCCAAAACCAGCAGTATTGCTGAGGAAATTAAATCCGAGAGACAGTCCCGCTTTATCCAAACCCGTCAGCATGTTGCGAACCAGCCACGCGAAGGCAACTCCGG
>JBCBTL010000166.1:0-6116 GCA_039818705.1 Cyanobacteria bacterium J06639_1 | reverse complement strand
CAACATGATTGACACCCCCCACCCCTTCACACCAGATTGGATCTCCCCTCCCGGAGACACGATCGCCGATCTGCTGGAAGAGCGCGACTGGACGCAAGCCCACCTCGCCCACCAACTCGGCTACTCCATCGAACGCGTCAGCCAACTCGTCAACGGCAAAGCCATCCTCAGCCACGACACCGCCCTCCGCCTCGCAAGCGTCTTGGGCAATACCGCCAGCTTTTGGCTCGAACGCGAAGCTCACTATCGCGATCGCTTGGCTGCACGACCCGGCTAAGCGTTTGGGTCACGTTCAGGCAGGTGAATCATTCGTTATTGTGTAGACGGGAAAAGCGATCGCCGAACTCAAACCCATCTCAGCCCTAAACAAACAGCCGCGCCCCTTCGGCCTATGCGCCGGAGAATTCACCGTTCCTGACGACTTCGACGATCCTCTCCCCGAAGACATCCTCAATGCTTTCGAGAGTCGATGAATCTCCTGTTAAACACCCATATCTGTCTGTGGTTCGTCAGCGGCGATCGTCTTCAAACAGTCAAGATTTTCTAAGTTAGTTGCCATCAAAAAACAGCCCCGCTTGCGACAGGGCTGGAGTTTTTAGAAGAGCTGAGGAGAGACATGTAAACGCGGAAATTTATTCAAACGTAATCTCAATGCTCATGATGTCGGCAGCATTTGTGGCGGTGAAATCGCCGCCAGGGTTAGCAGTCAGGACGCGGCCGGGTTCCGCGCTGCCTTCGCGTTCTGAGCCAATCAATCCGGGGTGTTGCGAAATGGTGCCACCTTCGTCCGTACCCGTATCGGGGTCGGCCTGGCCGAGAGCCGCCGTGCTCGACTCGGCCTCGTCGTTGACCTCCGTGCCTCCATCCAACACGTCATCGCCCGTCACCACGATCGCCGTAGCTCCCTGGCGCGGAATCGGATTGCCATCGCTATCGAACAGGTCGATCTCCTGAGGGTCGTCATTGCCGATGAAGGCGTCATTGCTGGGAATGACCATCGACATGTAGCTGAGAAACTGAGTCAGATCGTTGTCCGAGGTGACCGTAAATTCAACCGTCCGACTTTCGCCAGGCGCGATCGGGCCGCCATCAGTCGCCGTGGCTTCATTGGACACGCCACCGGAGTTAATCGCGGCATCAATGCGCGGTTGCGTCGTTCCGTCCTCTATCAAACGCTCGACATTTTCTGAGGCGGGCGAGCCGACATCAAACATGTCGTACACGCCATTTTGAGGGGTGAGAAAGACAGGTGTTAGAAGCAAACCATCTGCAGGCTGTAAGTTCGTGACCGTGACAGCCATCGTAAAAGGCGTAATCGGATTGACCGATGTGGTTTGTTCGCTGCACGCCACTAATCCCGTCGCGATCGCCCCCGCGCTCGCAAGACTGAGAATCCGACTGAATTTCAAACTCATCACACTACTCCGCGCGATTGAAAGCCCCCACAGCCTGTCACGTTCGCTACGGGAGAGAGTGAAAATCCGCTGAGGACTACATAGGAACTGTCTCAGACGCACGCAAGACTGCCTGGAAACTGGAGACAGAACGATTGCAGAGAAAAAACAATCCCCGAGCGTGGCGATCGCGACAGCACCGACATCGGGATAATCGAGCCACCATGAGGCTGGTGAAATGCCCAGACGCGATCGCGACGTTCCCGATCGGGTAGACGACACTGTGCAGCTTTGAAATATGCGTCCCCTTCGCAGATCGTAAACTTCGCAGGCAGCGGACGGGTCACAATGGAGGCTCGGTTGTTTTCATTTCTGACTGACATGAGCGAGATTCAATCCATCATCGGACGCGGCATTCCCCTGCTGGGAGGCGATATCGACACCGATCGCATTATTCCCGCCCGCTTTTTGCGCTGCGTTACCTTCGATGGATTGGGAGAGCACGTTTTTGAAGACGATCGCGCTCAGACCAACGGCGCTCACCCCTTCGATAACCCTGCCTATCGAGAAGCTGAGATTTTGGTGGCGAACGCGAACTTCGGCTGTGGTTCCAGTCGCGAACACGCGCCCCAAGCGATCGCCCGTTGGGGCATCCGCGCTCTGATTGGCGAAAGCTTCGCGGAAATTTTCTTCGGCAACTGCGTGGCGATGGGGGTTCCCTGCGTTACGGCAACGCCCGAAGTGGTGGAGCGCATTCAAACGGCGATCGCCGCCAATCCTCAGCTTTTCCTGACGGTGGACTTACAAACCAAACAAGTCAGTTGGGAAGACGACAGCGCCGCCATCGAGATGGGCGATGGCCCCCGGCAAATGTTCTTAGGCGGCACGTGGGACGCCTGCGGTCAGCTATTAGGCAATGCAGACTCCGTGCGGACGGTCGCGACTCAGTTGCCCTACACTCGCTGGGGAACGGCGAGTTAGGTGCTAGCTCTCTAAATGTGATGTCTCGTTAGAAAAGTCATGCAGTGGACTGACGAAGCTGAAAAGTGTTTGAAAGAAATCCCGTTTTTCGTGCGTCCTGCGGCTCGCAAAAAGATCGAGAAGTTCGCACGAGAGGCAGGAGTGACTGAAATTACGGCTGAGGTTTACAAACAGGCCAAGGCGAAGTTCGGATAGCGATCGCCTTATTCCCGCCGCGCTGTTGGATTGGCCGTGTCGAGGTCGATGGGTTGAATCTTGTCATCTGGGGCGAGGTCGGCCAGTTGGGGGGCGATGTCGGTGGCGTTCCCCACGACGATCGTGACTAGCTGTTCGGGGGTGAGGCGATCGCGAGCGACGCGCAAAACATCGTCAACCGTGACGGCTTCGAGGGCGGCTCGATAGCGAAAAAGAAAGTCTTCAGGATAGCCGAAATACTCGTAGCGCAGCAGTCGCGAGAGGGTTTGGCTGGGGTCTTGAAAGTTAAAGACGAAGGAGTTGAGGGTAGAGTCTTTGGCGTAGGCCAGTTCTGCTTCGGAGATGGGCTGGGTTTGCAGGCGTTTGAGTTCTCCCCGCACCGATTCGATAAACGCTCCGGTGGTGTCCGTTTGGGTTTGTCCGCCCGCGAGAAACAGTCCGGGATAGTCGAAGCGAGCACTCCAGGCGGCGTAAACGGTGTAGGCCAATCCCTGCCGCGATCGCACTTCGTTAAACAATCTGCCCCCAAACCCGTTTAGCACGCCGTTCGCCACGCTCAGCGCGGCGTAGTCTTCATCGTCGAGCTGGCCGCTGATGTGCCCCATCAGCACCGAACTTTGCGTCAGTTGCGGGCGATCGCCGATCGCCACCGTCCCTTGCTGCATCTGCATGGCCGTCGGAATCGCATCGGTAGTTCCCTGCGAGACAGCTTCGGAAGAGGGCTTCCAGTCTGCGAACTGGGCTTCGACGAGCGATCGCATCTCTGCCGTATCGAAATCGCCAATCACCCCTAAAATGCTGCGCTCGGGAGTGAAGTAGCGTCGGTAAAATCCGCGCAAGTCCGATAGAGAAATCGCATCGAGGGTTTCAGACTCGACCGTGCGGGCGTAGGGGCTGTCTGCGCCATAGATCGCTTTGCGCAGTTCGCGGCTGGCGATCGCGTCAGGATCGTCGTTACGCCGAGCGATTTGGCCGCGCAGTTGCGTTTTAGCGAGTTCCAACTGTCGCGCGTCGAAGCGTGGCTGTTGAATCACTTCGGCAAATAGGCCGAACACGGTGTCGAGATCTTCGCTGAGGGCGCTAAATCCAGCGCTGCCCGTTGTCGTGCCGATTCCCGTTTCTACCGAGGCCGCTCGCTGCTCCAAGATGGCATTGAGCCGCTCGGCTGGATGGAGACGACTGCCGCTCGCCCGCATCACCGTTCCCGTCAAACTCGCTAGCCCCACTTGCTCGACGGGTTCGAAGCGATCGCCCGTTCGCACTAGCATTTGCCCGAACGCCAGCGGTAGCTCGCGATCTTCAATCAGATACACCACCAGTCCGTTATCGAGCTGAAAGCGATCGGAGCTCGGAAGCTGAATCTCGGGCAGCGGCGGGAAGGTGAGTTCGTCGTGGTGTTTGGCGCGCTCGGCTCGCACCGGAGTCCACCAGCCTAGAGTTACGACTAGAGCGATTGCGATCGCCCCCGCAACCCATGCCATCCGTTTGCGCACGCTCGTTTGCCTCAAAACCCTAGCCATCGTAGCGCGATCGCCGCTCCCCTCCGGCACTCGCCCCCGCGTCACACTTGGGCGAGGTGGCGGTGAACGAACTGGACGCAAATCGACCCCTCGCCCACGCCAGAGGCAACGCGCTTCACGGAACCATGGCGCACGTCACCGACCGCAAAAATTCCCGGCACAGTGGTTTCGAGTAAAAAGCGATCGCGCTCCAGCGGCCAAGCCGCGTCTGGCGAAATATCCGATCCGGTGCAAATAAAGCCGCGATCGTCCCGCTCGACCAAGCCGTCCAGCCAGTCCGTACTCGGAGTTGCGCCAATGAAAATGAACAGAGAGTTCGTCTCGAACAGCTTGACTTCGCCCGTTTGAGAATCCTTGACGTGGAGTTTTTCGAGGCGATCGCCCCCTTCTGCCTCAATCACGCTGTGAAACGGCAACACTTCGATGTTGTCGGTCTCCGCAATTTGGTCGATCAAATATTGCGACATGCTCTTGGTCAGCGACTCGCCGCGCACGAGTATTCTCACCTTGCGGGCGTATCTGGAAAAATACATCGCCGCCTGCCCCGCCGAGTTCGCCCCGCCGACGACGTACACGTCTTCGTCTTGGCAAGCCTTCGCCTCCGTCTGAGCTGCGCCGTAGTACACGCCCGCCCCCGTAAACTGCTCGACCCCCGGCACGTTCAGCCTGCGCCACGCCACCCCCATCGCCAAAATCAGCGCGTGACAGACGATCTCGCTGCCATCCGCCACCGTCAGCGTGTGATAGTTACCTTCCGAGTGAATCGACTTCGCTTCTTGAGGAGCCAAAATTTCCACGCCAAATCGCTTGGCCTGCGTCACCGCTCGCCGCGCCAAATCGCTGCCGCTCAGCCCAACCGGAAATCCCAAATAGTTCTCAATCCGCGAACTCGTTCCCGCTTGACCTCCCGGCGCTTCCCGTTCGAGCATCACCGTTCGCAACCCTTCAGACGCGCCGTACACTGCTGCGGCCAAACCCGCAGGGCCTCCCCCCACGATCACCAAATCGTAAAACGGTCGCGTCGCTTCCGTCTGCATCCCAACGTTTTGGGCGAGCTGAGCGGTACTGGGTTTAACCAACTTTTCGCCATCGGGCAACAGCACCAGTGGTAAGCACGGATTTTCCCGCTCCCCCGCATAGCTAACGAGCTGCTGCGCTTCTTCGTTCTTTTCGATATCCAGCCAGCGATACGGAATCTGATTGCGTGCCAAAAAGTCCCGCAGCTCGTGCGACTGAGGCGACCAGCGATCGCTAATCACCTTTACCCCCTGAAAAACGGGCTTAAACGTCGCTTGCCAGTCCCGAATCAGGTCGTCCAGTATGGGATACAGCTTTTCTTCCGGCGGATCCCAAGGCTTGAGCAAGTAGTAATCCAGTTGTGCCGTATTGATAGAGTCGATCGCCGCATTCGTATCGGCATAGGCCGTCAGCAGCGCCCGCTTCGCCTCGGGAAATACCTCGCTCGCCTGCCCGAGAAACTCCACACCTAGCATCTCCGGCATCCGCTGGTCGGCCAGAAACAAAGCCACCGTGTTGCCCCGCAGCTTGAGCTGTTGCAGCGCGGCCAACGCCGCCGCCCCCGAGTCAGCCCTGACGATGCGAAAGCGATCGCCGTACTGCTTGCGCAAATCCCGCGCGATCGCCTGCAATACCGCCGGATCGTCGTCAATCGTGAGAATGACTGGCTTATCCATCGTGCCTCCTGGCCGCAAGCGATCGCTCCAACGTAGGCATTCTCCCAAATCTTGTCGCCGAGATACCGCGTTTCTCCGAACGAATTGGCACGGATGTGAAAAGAGCCTCCGAGCCGTTGAGAGCCTACCCCACCTTCGTTAATTGAGGAATATTCTCTTCCCACTTTCGAGGAGCGCTGGCGCGGCGAATGTTGCGCCAGATTTGAGTTGCAGCCAACGTGCCGTCTGCCACGGCGATCGAGATTTGGTTAAGTCCCTTTTTTAAATCTCCCAGCGCGAAAATGCGATCGTGGGTGGTCTGCGCCATCTCGTTCGCGACCAAATTTTCGCCG
>JBCBTL010000165.1:0-6137 GCA_039818705.1 Cyanobacteria bacterium J06639_1 | reverse complement strand
GTTGATTCGCTCGGCGATCTAGCTCTGAATAGGTCAGAAGCTGGCGTTCGTAGGCGATCGCGACGGCATCAGGAACGCGATCGGCCTGCGCTTCGATAAGGTGATGAATGCACTTTGCTTCAGGAAGTGAAGCTTGCGTTTGATTCCAGTCGTGCAGTAAAAGTTGTCGTTCTGAAGCCGTCAGCAGAGAAATGTTAGCCAGCTCAGCCTGAGGAGATTTGACAAATCCTTTCAGGACAGTTTCTACCTGTTCGAGAATACGTTCTGCGGCCTCGTCAGGGAAAAGGTGAGAGTCAAAAATTGCTTTTAATTCTAATATTTCTCCAGGAATTGCGAGCAGTACAAATGGATAGTTACTTTGGTCGCGAGCGTCAATATCGCTGACTTCAAACCCGAGGGCGTGAGTATGAGGTGCGGCGGGTCGATTTTCGAAGACAACTAAACTTTGAAATAGGTTTTCTCCTGCGGGGATTTCGCACCACGTTTGGATGTCCGACAGGGAGGTCGTCTCGTGATTTCGGATGTTTAATGCTCGATCTTGGAGAGATTTCAGCCAAGGAACGAGGGAGTCTGACTCCGCGATCGCCACCCGCATCGGTAGCGTATTCACGAACAGTCCGACGCGAGATTCGACATCCGAGATAGTGGCCGAGCGTCCAGAAACTACCGTCCCGAAAACGACATCTTCAGCACTGCTGTAACGGCTGAGCAGCAGTGCCCAGGCTCCATTTACGAGCGTGCTGAGCGTTAGCCGATGAGAACGACAGAACGTTTGCAAAGATGCGAAGAGGTCGGCTGGGAGATAGCGCGATCTCCACCGCACTCCCGCACCGTCCTGAATGCGGCGCGCTCCGGGTAAGGGGGTTGGCTCTGCGAACCCGTCAAGAGCCTTCGTCCAGAACTGGCGAGCGAGCGAATCGTCCTGCTCTTGCAGCCACGCGATGTAGTCTCGGTAGGGCTTTGGCTCGGGTAAGTCGTGCGGGCGGTTGTCCCGGAACGCCGTGTAGATGGCGTAAATTTCATTCCAAATTGCGGGGGTAGACCAGCCATCGACAATCGCGTGATGACACGTCCAAACTAATCGATACGTATCGTCGGCCAAGCGAACGAGCGTGATGCTGGTGAGGGGGGCAGCGTCGAGGGCAAATCCCTTCGCGCGATCGCGTGCCAAAAAGTCTTCCCAATCGGCAGTAGGGTTGGGGCAATCGCGCCAGTCTTCCTCGTGCCAAGGAAGTTCGACCTGTTGCCGCACGAGTTGCAGAGGTTCGTCGAGTTCCCACACGAACATCGTCCGCAAAACGGTATGGCGATCGATGACCGTTTGCCACGCTCGTTTGAGAAGTTCGGGTTCGAGAGTGCCTTGAAGTTTGCAGGTGCATTGGCCGATGTAAACGCCCGAATGCGGAGCAGCGAGGGAATGAAAGAGCATCCCTTGTTGAACGGGAGAAAGCGGATAGAGATCTTCAACGTTCTCTAAGTTCATCACCGACTCCTCCCAGATGTTTCACTCCCTTTTTTCTTGGCGAGTAATGCGGCCAGTTTACCCATCTTTTGCTCGTCCATTTGCGCGAGAGAAAAAGCTTTCGTCTCCCGTTTGGGTTCGGCTTCAATGGGGCGAGTGTTTCGGGCGATCGCTGCCAGCTCCGCTATGGTTGGAGAGCGGAAAAGATGTTGCGGAGTTAGAGATAAACCGCGATCGCTAGCTCTAGCTGCTACTTGAATGGCTGAGATAGAATCTCCACCCAGGTCGAAGAAGTTATCGCGAATGCCCACTCGATTCACGCGCAACACTTGTTGCCAAATGGAAACTAGTGCTTCTTCCTGTGGCGATCGCGGCTCGACAAGATCAGTTTTTAGTTCGGGACGGATTTCGCTCACATCTGGTAATGCTTCGCGATCGACTTTCCCATTTGCCGTGAGTGGAATAGATTCCAGGCTGATGAAATGAGTCGGAATCGAGTTTTGAGGTAGCTTCGTTGCTAAAAATGCTCTCAAATCAGACGTTTCGACCTCGGATATTCCGGTTTTGGGGACGAAGTAAGCGACTAGCTTGGCTTCCATATCTTCACGCCAATTTGCGTAACCGATATCGCTAAGGATATGTTCGACCGCAGATATATCGATCTCGTCGTTGAGTTCGGCGAGGGCTTCATCTCGGGTTTTGTGACCCATGCGCACGTCCCAGCTGTAGGGGAGAGCGTAGTTGTGAAATCCCTGTTTTTCGGTGTGGACGTAAATGCCGACATTGTTGATCAGGCAGTTGGTCGATCGCCCCGTGTCGGACGGACGAATCCAGGGAGCGCGATCGCACAAGAAATTCAGCATGTCGTCGAGACTGACATCGCAATAGCGATAAAAATCAACGATTTCGACAGCCTCGAAAATATCATCCGACTGGAAGACTTCGGTGTCCATTAAATGAGCGATCGCGTCTTGCGTACGGTGATAGGCTTTTCGCGCTTCTAGAATCGTGTTGTCGATCTGTTCGACGCTCGTTTCATCGGCTTGCGTGAAGAGCTGCGTGAACAGTTCTTCGGTGAGGCGAGTTTCAAAAAACTGCCCGCGAGACAGTCCAGTAACGATGCAGGGAATCCCTTTTTCGTAAGCCAGCTTCATGCTGAGTGTATAAATGGTTTTGAAGCAGCCATTGCAGACATTACAGTGTTGCTTGAGACTGTCTACGAAGACCTCATTCATCACAGGAGTCGTCGCGAAAATGTGATCGACTCCAACGTGATTGACGACGCGGCGAATATTGGCTTTGGCTTCTTCGGAGATGTAACCGTTGTCCAGCGTGAAGGCCAGAACTTTCATTCCGGTATCTAAAAGCTGATAGAGAGCATAGGTGCTGTCCTTGCCGCCACTCAATAGCATGAGGCAGTCATAGTCACCGCTCGTGCGTTGTTTGGCGCGATCGAGGATGTGGCGCAACTCCTCTGGGGTTTTGAAGTAGTTCTCCGTGCGGGATTGATAGGTTTCGTATGATTGGCAGAAATTGCAAACTCCGTGTGCGTTGTAGGTTACGCCGGGATAATTCGAGGCCAATCCGCATTTGGAGCAATAGGTCAGTTCTTTTGACGTCGATCGCGATCGCGGACGCACAACTTCAACCAAACATTCAGCGATCGCCGGATGAGCGGACAATGCAGCTTCGATTTCGCCGAGTTCGATGCGAGTCCCGCGAATTTTGACTTGGCGATCGCCGCGTCCCAAGTACCGTAGTTCCCCATCTTCGCCCCATCGTCCGAGGTCGCCCGTGCGGTAAAGGCGATCGCCTCCGCCAGGATGCTCGTCAGGCAGGGTGACGAACCGTTCGGCGGTCAAGCCTGCGCGATTGAGATAGCCGCGCGCCAGTCCCGCGCCACCGATGTAAATGTCGCCCGTGGCTCCATAGGGGACGAGGTTGAGATGAGAGTCGAGGAGGTAGATGCGCGATCGCGCTGCAGGTTTGCCGATAGGAATTGAGATGTCGGTATCGGTTTGAGGGTCGAACTGATAGGTCATGCAGCCGACGGTGGCTTCGGTGGGGCCGTACTCGTTGTAGATGCGGATGTCGGGGTTTCGGCGCGCGATGTGGGCGACTAAGCCCGTCTTCAAGTCTTCGCCGCCGAGGATGAGGGCTTTGACTCGCGAGGCTGCCCAGTTCGCGTCTTTGACAAGTGCCAGATGGGAGGGCGTGAGTTTGATGACATCGACGGCGTTATCCTGCACGACTTGCTGGATAGAAAGGTCGATGCCCGTAGGGGCTTCGGGGTACGCGACAACTTGCCCGCCGGACGTGAGCGGGACAAATAGCGAGGTAACCGTGAGGTCGAACGAAAGTGGCGAAAATAGCGGGAATGTGAAGGGCGATCGCGCTTCCGCCAGATACTTGTCTCGCGCCCAATCGACGTAATTGGCTAGGCTGCGATGCTCGATTTCGACTCCCTTGGGCGTTCCGGTCGAACCCGAGGTGTAGAGGATGTAAGCGAGGCGATCGCTTGTCTCCAAACGTTCGAGATTTTCGGACGATTCCTGCTGCACTTGGGGCGCGATCGCGTCCATTGAGATCGCGCGATGCGTTCCTGTTGGGAGGCGATCGCTTAACTCCGAAGAAGTCAGAACGAGTGGCGATCGCGTGTCCGAAAGAATCAACTCCAATCGCTTTGCCGGGTGATTCGGCTCTAAGGGCACGTAAGCTCCACCAGCCTTGAGAATTGCCCAGATACCGACGACTAGCTCGATAGAACGTCGCAGATAAATCCCAACAGGAACTTCTGCGCGGACTCCTTGATGTTGCAAGTATCGCGCCCACTGGTTCGCCCGCTGGTTGAGCTGGGCGTAGGTCAGCGTTTCTTCGTTGCAGGAGAGGGCGATCGCCTCTGGAGTCCGTTCGACTTGCGCTTCAAACTCAGAGACAACGGTTTCGATAGGTTCCTTCGCACCCGCAGAGCATCCCATGTCAAGCAAGTCTTTGAGTTCTGCTTCTCCTAACAGGCTGATGTTGTCTAAACGTTGGTTGCGATCGCTCAGTAGAGCATCTAAGAGAGCTTCAAAATGAGAAATTGCTCGCGTCTGGAGTTTTTCTCCGATTAGCTCCTGATTGAAGTCAAATCCTAGCTGAAACTCACCAGAGCTATCGAAATCGTAAACTTGCAGTCGTAAAGCATGTTGACTGTCTCCATATCCCGAATGGATCCAATTAGTACGGACGTGCATATTGTCAAAATCAGGGAAAGAGATGTTGATGTAGTTCAGAACGATATTGACATCGCGATCGAGGGCGAAGGGACTGGTTCCCGGTTGGGCGTAGCGTAAGAATGCGTTGGACTCGCGCACTACTTTCTCAAGCAGAGACGCAAACGTTTCTTCGGGTTCGATGTCGACTCGGATGGGGAAAAGTTCGATAAATAACCCTGGCGTTTCTTTTAGGTCGGGAGTTGGACGGTTGTGAGCGGGAGCCGCGATCGCCAACTGAGTTTGTCCGCTAACTCGATACAAATAAGCGAATAAAACGGTGATGAAAAGATTGAATTGGGATAGGTGTAGTGAGAGCGATCGCGCTTCCGGCGATGCTGCTAATGCTTTGAGTGCTTCAGAGCGATCGCTTCCCAAATGATAGGGAGTCCGTTGCGTGCGGGCTGAGGGTGAAGATGTCGTGCGACCGTACAGAGAGACAGGTTCGGAGCCTTCGGAGGGTTGAGCTTGCCAGTGGGTGACGGCTTTTTGATAGATCGGCGATCGTTGGCGATCGCGCACCGCTTCCGCGTATTTGAGGTAACTAGGAATCTCGGGAAAGTCTGCAGGGTTTCTGGCTGATAAGCTCGCATAGATATCTTGTAAGTATTGATAGGCAACTGACAGCGACCAGTTATCGGTAATTAGATGATGCTGATTGAAGTACCAGACGTACTTATCTGACGAGAGTTTCAATAGAGCTGAGTCGAACGTTTGTTTTTTTAGATCGAACTTGAGTGTGCGGCGATCGCCAAGCCACCGTTCGAGTGCGGTTTCGGGGTCGGATTGGTTTGAGAGATCGATAAAGGGTAACTCATAAGTCAAACTTGGACGAACGCTCTGGTACGGAATGCCATTTTGCTCGTCAAAGCTGAGTCGCAGAACGTCGGCGCGTTCGACGAGTATTCGGAAGGCTTGACGGAAGCGATCGCGATCGACCTCACCCTGAATGGTGAAGCTGAAGGCCATGTTGTAAAGCGGCTCGTCGGGATTCAGCTTTTGTCCTAGCCACAGCATCAGTTGAGCTACGGTTAGGTTCGACTTCGAGGCTAAGTCCCCAATTTGGCGGCTCAGCTCGCTACCGCGTTCGAGAAGGGAATTAGTGTTCTGCGGCATCACTCTTTCTCCGCTGCAAATATGCATCAATAGTTTGGATGGTGCGGAAGTTGTGAATCGTGACATCTTCCAGCGGGACAGTGATTTGGAAAGTTTCTTCGATGAAGGTGACCAGCCACATCATGGCGACAGAATCGATGATGCCGCCACCGAGCAGGTCGTCTTCGACCTCAACGTCTACGCGCCCGTTCAGCAGTTCGTCGCTGATGTAGCGTTGTAGGACGGCTTGAGGATTTGAGGCTTCCTCGGTGGTTTGCAGGGTGGGTCGGTCTTGCGTTGCAGTCATGGCGTTCTCCTTGTGTCTG
>JBCBTL010000164.1:0-6165 GCA_039818705.1 Cyanobacteria bacterium J06639_1 | reverse complement strand
TGACCGGACACAGTTTGCTGTTGGGCATTGGGCTGTACGGGAGCAGTTTGCTGGCGTTTTACGCCATTCCGTCGGTGGTAAGAGTCGCGGAATTTACGGCTGCGCTCGTTGTGGAGTTTTTTGAGTTTCGCTGGATTGAAGCGCTCTGGCGATACCCGTTTGGCGTGGTGATGGGCGGCTTAGCCCTGATCTTATTCAGCCTGTCGGGAGCTGTGTTCGTCGCAATGCCGTTCGTGATGCTGGGAGCTTTCTTTCGCGATAGCGTGCGGGGATTGAAGCAGTTCGGACGGCAATTCGGCAGTCAGTGGGCGATCGCCGGAACCAGTGGATTGTTAGCTCTTTGGATTGCGGCGTTTGCGGTATTGCAGGTACAGCCTCAAGCGCGCGCCTTCGAGCTGCTCGAAACCCCGACGACCACTCCTGCGAACCGTCAAGCGCTCGTCGCGAAGTCGGACGTCATCCGCGAGGGATTGCTGAATGCCTATTTGAATTCCTATCGCTACCTCAGTCCGCGCGAGGCCAACAATCACGTGTTTGCGATGTATCGGCATTTGAACGTGCCGGAGGCGATCGCCAATCGCCTGCAAGATGCCAATAACGCACTGCTCTCGCCCTTCCTTTATCACGGCGATCGCGGGGACGACGCTCGCGCTGCCGAACTCTACGCCCAATTTTTCGATACGTCGATTCAAAAAGCCGAACGCCGTCCCATTCAAGACGCTCTGCGAGCCACGTACAATCGCTCGGGAGCAGCAGCAGGACAGCTCGACGCGAATCGAGAGACGGTTTGGCTGGCGCAGCAAGACGTAACGGTGAATTCCCACGGCGATTGGGCAGATGTTGAAATTCACGAAAAGTACGTCAATCAAACCCCCGATCGCCAAGAAGCTTTTTACTCGTTCTCACTGCCAGAAAGTGCAGTCTTGACCGGGCTGTGGCTGGGAGAAAGTGAAGATCTCGACCAGCGATTTACCCACGTCATTTCTCCGCGCGGTGCGGCGCAGCAGGTCTATCGCGATCAGGTGCGCCAACAGGTCGATCCGGCGTTGCTCGAACAGGTCGGCCCGCGTCAGTATCGACTGCGCGCGTTCCCGATTTTGGAGCGCCCGAGCATTGGCAAAACCCAGCCCATGCACCTGTGGATGACTTACCAAACCATGCAGGAAGACGGCGCGTGGCCGCTGCCGCGCTTGAGCGAGCGTCGCAACGTCTACTGGACGAGGTTCACGAAGCGCACTCAAAACGGTCGCAAAGTTGCTCGTGTTGACGACTGGTTCCCCGAGGCTATTCCCGCCGCGAATGCTGCTGAGCCTCAAATCCACAGCGTCACGCTGCCGGAGGGATACGCGATCGCCCTCGAACCCATTTCCACCCGAGGCTATCAGCGTCCTGCTAACCAACGCCTAGCCGTTGTGCTGGACACCTCTCGCAGCATGGGCGATCGCCAATCCGAACTGGCCGAAACCTCGCGCTTGCTCGATGAAGCCCTGCGGGATGGCAACGCGATCGACCTCTATCGCACGGGCGCTGCGGGCATTCAATCCCAGCTCGAAAGTAACTTCCAGACCCTCGACAGTCGTACGATCGAGTTTTACGGCTCGCTCTCGCTGCCCGATCTGTTGCAGCAGTTCCAAACGCTGCGAGGCGATCGCGCTTACGATGCCATCCTGGTCGTCACCGACGCGGGCAGCTACGACCTCGCCACAGAGGATGCCGAAGTTGTGGTTCCCGACGCACCGCTGTGGTTAGTGCATTTAGACGGACTGCCCTCCACCTACGACGACGCGACTCTAGCGGCCATTCAAGACAGCAACGGCGGCATCGCCCACACCGTTCGCGAAGCCCTTGATCGCTGGGCGACTGAAGTTAGCCTTCGACCCAACGTCGCCAGCATCATCGACGGCTACATCTGGTATGCCGACCCCGTGCAAAACGCCCCGGCGGAAGTGGCAGGCGATCGCGACTTCGCCCCCCTCGCCGCGCGGCAAGCCATCTGGCAAATGAGTCGCGCGGGAGCTGCCGACGGCGATACTTCGCTGCTCGACTTGGATGCCATCCACGCAATCGCCAAACGCTACGACATCGTCACTCCTTATTCGTCGGCGATCGTGCTGGTCAACGACGCGCAGCGAGAAGCCCTCAAACGAGCAGAAGAACAGGACGATCGCTTCGATCGCGAAGTGGAAACCGGCGTTGAAACTCTCACTCAGCCGGATAATCCCCTCGCAGTCAACGGCGTTCCCGAACCGGAAGAGTGGATTTTGATGGGATTGGGGGCGATCGCTTTGGCGGGCGCGACCTGGCGTAAGCGTCGCCAGATGGGGGGCAACGAAGCCTGACCGGATGGCGCGATCGCAATCGGCGTGCGATAGTCTAAATGACATTACGCAAGTCGCGATCCGAACTCGATTCGCGGCTTCACCTACGCGAGGAGGCATGTCGTGGAGCTTGACGAAGTGAAGGCGGTCATCCAGCGCGCCCTGGCCGACCGGAAGCTTTCTCGCGACGAACAAAATGAAATCATGGCCGCCGTCCTCGCCGACGGCAAAGTTTCGCCAGAAGAGCAAGAACTTCTGAATGGGTTGCTAGACAAAATTCGGCAGGGTCACATCAAAGTAGTCGATTGACGGGTGCGCTTGGCTGAAAGCCCCATTTTTCTTGAAGACCTACAATAGGTGAACGGGAGAGTCTGGCGTTTAGCTCGATTCACGGTTGGGTTAGATTACTGCGGCGAGGTCGTGCGGCAACCATGGGCGAATCTTCGGGTTTTATCGTCGCTAGCGGAGACCGGATGCGATCGCGCGCGCGCAAGGTTGGCAAGTTCAGCTTTTGGATTCAGCTCGTCCTCGTTATCCTCTCGCTGGTCTTTTGGCCGCTAGCCTTTGCCGCTCAGACTTCCTACAGCTCGGTACCTCCCGGCTCCACCATTGCCCTTTGGATTACGCTAGCCTCCATGCTTATGCTGGGCGGGACGAGTTTTCTCACGTTTCAATATTGGCGAACGGGCAGCCTCAGTCAGCTCAGGCTCATAATGTACGCCAATCTGTTTGGTGCGTTTTTAGCATTGATCGGCTCGGCCTCCCAAATTGGCGAACTCCTCTTCAGCTTTTTCATCCGGCGCACGCTGGTGGGACAAGCCGAAGAATGGAGCCTGCTAATCGCAACCATCGATACGAACATCACGATGGCTCACCTGATCGGTCTGACCGCTATTCTGTGGATTTACGGCATTCTCGATCGCAATGCAAAGCTCCCCAGCGAAAAGGAGTCACCGTAGCCCTTCAAACGGGAATTTCCCCCTCAATTTCGAGTCGCGTGTAGGTGCCCACTCGGCAGAATCGTTCGGCCAGCTCGTCGGCGATCGCCACCGAAATCCAGCCCAATTGCCGCATGAGATGAAGCGCCACTGCATACTTCGCCCGCGAACTGCCGTCAGCCACTTTGATGGCTAATCCCAATCCTTCTCCAATGCGACTGAGGCATTGAACGCCCTCCGCGCCAGATTTGCTCACAATTTCGCCCGCCGTCGCTTTCATCACTTCCGTATCGAAGCGACCGGGGCCAGACACCATCTCGGGCTGTTGAAACATAGCACGCGCGATCGACTCCAAATCCGCTCGCTGCCCGGCGGCAAGCAGAGCGTACAGCGTCGCCATTTGTCCTAGCTGCAACTGATACGTCGGTGCGCCGCAGTCGTCACGCGCGCACATCAGCTCGGCGGCGGGCATTTTGAGCAGTTCGGTGAGATGCGATCGCACCAGTTGTTGCACTGGATGCTGGCGATCGAGATAGTCGTGCAGCCCCCAGCCCCGCGCCTTCGCCGCCATCAACATCCCCGCATGTTTGCCGGAACAGTTGTGACACAGCGGACTAGACTTGCCTTCTGGAGTCGGACACTTCAAATCTTCCGTCTCCAAATCCGCCCGCCACAGCATCGAAAACACCTGCCGAGCGTGCATCGTCGTGCCGCGATGCGACCCGCACATGATGGCAATATCTTTATCCGTCAAGCCAAAGCGCTCGCGAACCCCAGACGAGAGGGGCGCGAGCGCCTGAAACGGCTTCAAACTAGAGCGAATGAACGCCAGCGTTGCCGAGTCTCCGGCTACCGACAGAGGCCGCCCCCGCGAGTCGGCAACCACAGCCTGACAGAGGTGCGTGGATTCGACAATCCCTTCTCTGAGCAAATGAACGGCCAGTGGCGGGGTGGAGGCGCGGCGATCGAGATTCATCGAGTGTCTGAGAACTGCTAATTCAGCCTATGACACTTTACAGCTCCTAGCTTGCTTCTGACCCGACGACTTCGGCAGTCGCGATGTAGCCCTCTTCCGTCAGCCGATCCAAGATCGCCTGCGTATCCGTGCGAGAGTCGTACACGCCCACGACGAAAAGCTGCTGTCCGTTCCGCTCGGTGGTCGAGGCTTGCGGGACGACCCGCTGCAACTGCGACAAGGTTTCTCCCGGACGCGGGGTGACCAAGACGCGAAACTGCTTCGGCGAAAGTGCTGCCACCGTGTCATTACTTGGCGTTGCGGCTTCCGTTGCGGGTGCAGTCTCTACAGGAGCGGGGTCAGAGGTTGCAGGTAACGCGGACTGCGATCGCGGTTGGCCGACGGGAATTAGGGTAGTGATATCCAACAGCGGTTCTTGGCGCTCAGCAGAATCATTCGCGCTGAACTCGATCGCCTGTCCCTCACCCGAAGATATGCCCTCCGACTGCGTCGGACGCACGAAATTCGTCCCCGAGTTCGTCTCAGCTGAGGCTTCCGTTCGCACCTCAGTCGGTTTGGCAGTGGGGTCAGCCACAGCAACCGGGTCTTCGACTGGAGCCGGGTCGGAGGCCAATGGCTCTTCCGACGGCGCGGCTTCTGCCACGGGAGGTTGCGGCAGCGGCTCGGCAATGGAGCCAGGAGCGGCGTTCAAGTTCCCCGCGTCGATCGCTGCCACCGCGCCGGTCAAATCCACCTCGCCTTCAATGCCGCCAGAAATTTGGTTGCCGCTGGCTGCAAGGACGTTGCCGCGCGTAGCGTTGTGAATATCGACCTTGCCGTTATTCTCGAAGACGTTATTGCCCGGATCGTCCTGTCTGCCCAGGTCGGGTAGGGCGTTGGTGATCGCGACTAAACCGTTTTCGGTGTTGTCGCTGATGATGTTGCTGCGCAAGACGGGGCGCGCGTCAGCGGAGATGACCACGCCGCTGCGGTTTTGAACGATGCGATTGTTGGCGATCGCGGGCTGTGCCTTTTGTCCGACCGCAATGCCGTACCCCGTTTCTTGGAACAGGCTATTCGAGATCGTGGGGGCAGACGTGCCTAACACCGAAATCCCGTTCGCACCATTCTGAAAGAAGCGGCTGCTTTCCACGCGGGCGTTAGACGACCCCGACATGAAAATTCCGTCGTGCTTGCTACCTGCAAACGTGCTGTTCGTGACGTTCGTAGACGCCGACTCTAACCAGAGGGCATAGCCGCGCGGCTGCTGATTTTGCAGCGTAATGCCGCGAATTTCAACGTCATTGGCTCCCAACACGGCCACATTTTGACGCGCCATCGTCGGGCTGATGAAAATGCCGCCGCCGGAAATGAGATGACTTTCGCCCAAATTGCCTTCGTCGCCCTGGAGCGTGATGCCGCGTTTGAGCTTGATGGGGAAGGTTTCGCCACTCTCTTCGCTGTAAGTGCCGGGGGCGAGCTGGATTACCGTACCCGCGTTGGCGCGCTCGACCGCCGACGCGATCGTTTTGTACGGAGCGGAAGCGCTGCCGCTGCCCTGCGTGTCGCTACCGTTGAGGGCATCAACGTGAAGCACCGTACTCGTATTCGCTTGAGCCACGATCGCTGGCTCGTTCCGCCCGCGATTCTCCTGGGCGCGAGCGGGCACGGGCAGCATCACCTGAGCGACCCCGAGTGCCAGCAAAGCCACTCCCACAGGCTTCAGCCACAGCGAGTGGCGCAAAGACTGCACTTCAGTCCTGGGTGATGTAACCACTTGACGACGATTCATGACGCGACCCCTCAGCAAGGAACGAAGAGCATGTTTAATTACCAAACAGTGTCATCGTATCAAACGGCTTTTTGGAAAACCCTACGTCTTCTCGAAACACTACATACGGCTAGCCGACTTCGCCCCGCCCCCAGGCCGCATTCAGCTTCACCTCGCCTTCAT
>JBCBTL010000163.1:0-6192 GCA_039818705.1 Cyanobacteria bacterium J06639_1 | reverse complement strand
CGGAAACGTCCTAACCCGTGATGCTCTTGATAGGCGCTGTCGCGGAAAAGCCATACACAAACCGAGGGGGCGAGTGGAGCACGAAACATTCGGGCGATCGCGAGCTAGCGAAAGTCTTCTTCACGATTCTAACGGGTCTTGACAACAGCGAATTCGGCTGAATTGGGTCGAGCAGCGTTCGGACAGACCGCATCGCGCCTCTATGCACCGCGTCAGGCGATCGTGCTTCAATGGGTGAGTGCTGCGTTCGGCACCCCGATTCCTCGATCGATATGAGCCCATCTTCTTTACAACGATTGCGGCACACCCTGTTTGTCGAGCGACGGTTACCGTACCGTCTCAAGCACCAACTGGGCTGGCTGGGAATTCTACCGAACTTCTTGATTATTGGCGCGCAGAAGGCGGGCACGACTTCGCTGTACGCCTATTTACGGCAGCACCCGTGCGTTCACGCCCCCGACATGCGCGAGCTGCACTACTTCACCCATAGCTTTCACAAAGGTGTGAGCTGGTATAAATCTCAGTTTCCCAGCAGTCCGATTAAGGCATTTGACACGCGCGTCCGCCGCCAGCCGTTTTTAAGTGGGGAGTCCAGTCCGACCTATTTGCTCTATCCCCAAGTGCCGAGACGAGTGGCTGAACTCATTCCCGACGTTAAGCTCATCGCGCTAGTGCGTAATCCGGTCGATCGCGCGTATTCCCACTACAGCATGATGGTGCGGCGCAAGTTCGAGACCTTGAGCTTTGCAGAGGCGATCGCCAAAGAAGACGAACGCACGCAAGCGGAATGGGAACGCGCTTCAACCGACGAGAATTATGTCGATAAGCTGCTATCGACCAGCTTGAGCTGCCATTCTTATTTGCGACGCGGAGTGTACGTCGATCGCATCGAAGCCTGGTTGAAATATTTTCCGCGCGAGCAGCTTTTAATTTTGCCCAGCGAAACCTTCTGGCAAAACCCGCAGGCTATGGTTGCCAAAACGCTGGATTTTCTGGGACTGCCGCCTTTCGAGCTGCCCGCGTTCGAGAATGTCAATCAAGGCACCCAATCCGACCTCGATCCGGGGTTGAGACGCGAGCTGCGAGCCTATTTCAAACCCCACAATCAGCGTCTTTATGCTTTCCTCGGGATGGATTTGGGGTGGGATGACTAGCGGGTAGAACCCTAATGGTAATGATGGTTTTGTTAGGGTATGACCGAAGCTACCCGTCTCCTTCATGCCTGATTGCCCCACCTGCCAATCTCAGCACACCGTCAAAAACGGCCATATCCACAATGGCAAACAGCGCTTTCTATGCAAGCAGTGCGGTCGTCAATTTGTCGAGAATCCCACCAACAAGATCATTGATGCCGACACTCGGGCTCTCATTGACCGCTTACTCCTCGAACGCATCTCAATGGCGGGAATTGCCCGAGCCGTGGAGGTTTCCGAGCAATGGCTTCAGGACTACGTCAATGTCAAAGCGGCTCAGACACCCCAAAAGGCTGTCGTTCAGCCAAAAAAAAAGGGCCTTTAAAAGTGCAATGCGACGAACTGTGGTCATTCGTGGACAGCAAGGGCAACAAGCAGTGGGTCTGGCTGGCTCTGGACGTGTCTACCCGAGAAATCATCGGTGCTCATGTTGGGTCGAGAGGGCGAGAGAGTGCCAAAGCGCTGTGGGCATCGCTGCCAAAGGTGTACCGACAATGTGCGGTGTTTTATACCGATGACTGGGAGGCCTATCGTGGCGTGCTGCCGAGCAAACGGCATCGGGTGGTGAGCAAGCAAAGCGGCAAGACCAGTTACATTGAGCGGTTCAACTGTACTTTGCGGCAGCGAGTGTCGCGATTTGTCCGTCGGAGCTTGCCTTCTCGAAGTGCGTGCTCAACCATGTTGGATTGTTGTGGAATTTCATTCACCACTACAACGCATCATGACCTCTTTGGTGCCACCAAAGAATCAAGACATTTGTGTAGATTTCATTGCGCGCGATCGCGCCACTAGAATGCGAGCAACGCCGGACAGGCCACCATCGATTGCGAAGTCAGCCAAAAGCCCGTGCTGCAAGGAGAACACAGCCTGCTCCAAGTAGCTCTAGGTAAAACTATTGACGGGGCAGCACAGCCTCAACGATGCGCGAGAGCATTTTCAGACTTGCGCTGCGTGTTTGGCAGAGCGGCGATCGTGCCAGATGTATCCGTCTGTCGCTGGCAGCGTATCTCTCGCACGCTTGCCGGACGCATTGCGAACCGATTTGAAACTCATCCCAACTGGGCAATTGAAATCCTCTCGCCCGGCCAGGCTCAAACCCAACCGCTAGCCAAACTCTTGCACTGCATCGAATCCGGGATGGAACTGGGCTGGTTGCTCGACCTAGAAGCCGAAAGCGTTCTGACCATATCTGCGGAATCTCGCATCAAGCTGTATCGGGATGACGCACCTTTACCCGTGCTGTTACCCGTGCTGTCCGGTCTGGAGTTGGAGCTATCCGCGATCGCCGTCTTTAGCTGGCTGTCGCTGCCAACCTGAAGCCTCCACATCGCCACAGCGATCGTCGCTTTTGAGCGATCTAAACTTCAAACTCAATCCGCAGGAGCAGTCGGCTCCGCAAGAGCAATAGGATAGGAAAGAACTCGGACATTCCGCAGCACAACTGACTACCCTCGTTCGGGTGGCACGGAGCAGAATCGCGTAGTCTGCTTTTTGAATTCGCGCCACAGCCTGGATTGCTAGACCGAACGGAGGTCTTGCGCGGATAATCTAGGGGATTTGCCCATTGTTAACTTCGCTTGAGTTTTTACCGTGACTTTGACCCTGCCTCGCACTGAAACGCGCCTCTGGCCCGGTTTGATTCACTACTACAGAGACTTCCTGCCCGTTTCGGATGCAACCCCCGTCGTTACCCTGGGGGAAGGCAATACGCCTTTGGTTCCCGCTCCCGCACTAGCCGAGGCGATCGGCAAACCCTGCGAGGTCTACATCAAGTTCGACGGCCTCAACCCGACGGGTAGCTTCAAAGATCGCGGCATGACGATGGCGGTCTCGAAAGCTAAAGAGCGAGGCGCGGAAGCCATCATCTGCGCCAGTACGGGAAATACATCAGCCTCGGCGGCGGCGTTTGCGGCTAAAGCGGGGATGCGAGCCTACGTCATCATTCCGGATGGGTACGTAGCTAAAGGGAAGCTGGCTCAGGCGCTGATGTACGGGGCAGAGGCGATCGCCATTCAGGGCAATTTCGACAATGCCCTCGATATTGTCAAAGAGATCTCGGCCAACTATCCCGTTGCATTGGTGAACTCGCTCAATCCTTATCGCCTTTGCGGTCAAAAAACGGGAGCCTTTGAAATCGTCGATGCGCTGGGTGAGGCTCCCGACTGGCTCTGTATTCCGGTGGGCAACGCGGGCAACATCAGCGCCTATTGGATGGGATTTGCCCACTACGCCAACGTTGGCAAAATCGATCGCAAGCCCCAAATGTACGGGTTTGAAGCTGAAGGATCGGCGGCGATCGTCTTCAATCGCGTGTTCGAGAATCCCGAGACCATCGCCACTGCCATTCGCATCGGCAACCCGGCCAGTTGGCATAAAGCAACGGCGGCTAGCCAGCTCAGCGGCGGTACGGTGGACTGCGTTTCGGATGCAGAAATTCTCGATGCGTATCGACTGCTAGCGCGGCGAGAGGGGGTGTTCTGCGAACCGGCCAGTGCCGCATCCGTGGCGGGTCTTTTGAAATATCGCGATCGCGTTCCCGCCAACGCCAAAATCGTCTGCGTGTTAACTGGAAACGGCCTCAAAGATCCCGAAACGGCGGTTGCACACTGCCAAACCGAGATGAAAACGGGCGTTCCCGCTGACATCGGCTCAGTTGCTAAGCTAATGGGATTTTGAGGGGCGATCGCGCATGTCAGATATGAGTGCCGAGCCTTACGGTTACTTCACTGCCTATCAACCCGACCTCAAGGCAGCCCTGCAAGCTCTGCGGCAGCGGGAATTTGCGGCGGGTCGATACCATCCCGTCGTGCCCTTGCCCGAGTTGCCCGTGACGGAAGACTCTGCGGCTCCGGGGGCGCAACACGGCTCGATCTCCGAGGCGATCGAGGCAGCTGGCTCGGACGGCACGCGCTCCATTCTCGATATCGAGCGACTGTCGCCCGATCCCATCTCTGAAGACGAGATCCCAGACGATTTCGAGGCGTGGATCGAGCGCGCTCTCGGCACTTCATTTCCACTCCCGCCAGCAATGTTGACCGAGCTATTCGGCACAGAAAAGCCGACGCGAGAGGAGGTTGAAGCGGTCTTAATTCGAGAAGAGATGCGCGAAGGCATGGCGGATAAGTTTTGGGACGAGATCGATCGCGGTTCCTGTCGTCACGTCATCGTCTACGAAGATGACGTGCCCATTGAGATCTTTTTTGCGGGATATTCGTTCGACTAAGGTGCGAGATCGCCCGTCTGTTCGTGCGAACGGGCAGATGGTAAAGATTGGCGTAGATCTCGCACGCGGGCAAATTGAGTGACCTCATAGTGAGGGCATCGCGTTTTCATGCTCGTGTTGCATGGGAGCGCTCTCCTAGCCGGTTTTTGGAGGTCGAGGATGCCATCTAGTCAAAGTGCAGCGCCAATGTCAGAGCAGCTTGCCAAAATTACCGCAACGCAATGCAGTACGGCTCCGCAAAAATATGACGATCTGAATGCGCTGTTTCTAAATTGCACGCTCAATCGGACGCCAGTGTTATCTCATACCCGAGGAGTCATCGATATCGCAAAAGCGATTTTTGAAGCCAACGGAGTCGAAACTAAAGTTATTCGTCCGGTCGATTACGAGATTCCGGCTGGTTTAGGACTCGACATGTCTGAAACCGATGAATGGGATAAAGACGATTGGCCGCAACTCCAAAAAGACATCGACGAAACCAATATTCTGGTGCTGTGTACGTCGGTTTGGTTGGGGGAGAAAAGCTCGGTCTGCAGCCGAGTCTTAGAACGCATGTACGGCTACACCCATCTTTTGAATGCCAAAGGTCAATATCGCGACTACGGCAAAGTGGGAGCAACGCTGATCACGGGCAATGAAGATGGAGTCAAGCACTGCGCTATGAACATTTTGTTTTCGCTCTCGCACATCGGCTACACGATTCCCCCGCAAGCGGATGCGGGTTGGTTGGGAGAAGTTGGGCCCGGCCCCTCTTATTTAGATCCGGGGTCGGGCGGCCCAGAGAACGATTTCACGAACCGAAACACGACATTTTTAGCTTGGAATTGCTTACATTTAGCTCGAATGCTGAAAGATAGTGGTGGTATTCCCGCTCACGGCAATCAACCCGATGTCTGGGATGCAGGGTGCAGTAGCGATCGCAATAGTCCCGAGCACAAACGATAACCGGGGTGCTGGTTTAGCTCGCAAGTATGTCTAGAGTTTGACAGCGATGTTTACTCGTCCAGTTTTGACGAATTTACACGAGCATCCTGATGTTAGATGGCGAGCTTGGTGGCAGCGCGATCGCGTGTTACTCGCCTTATTTTGGCTGGTGTCAGCGATGAGCGATCGCCTGTGGTTCGCACTCGATCGCGCCGCGCCACTGTGGGATCAAAGCGATCATCTCTCTCGCGCCATGAGCTATTGGCCGCATCTCCAAAACCCGCATCTACTGTCTGGAGAATGGTGGACGCAGCTTTGGCTATTTTCTCCGGGCTATCGCGCGCCGCTGGTGTATCTGCTCACGGCTCCGTTCTTACAACTTTTCGGAGCGGGTCACGACCAAGCTGGATGGGTGAATTTGCTGTTCAGCGCTGTTTTGATGGCAGCAATTTATCAGCTCGGCAAACAGTTTTTTTCGGCGGCAGTTGGAGTTTGGGCGGCGGCTCTTTTGTTGGCAACTCCGTATCTGGCAGAACTGCGCACGGATTACTGGCTTGACTATGGCTTGACGGCTGGGGTGACGCTGGTTGTATTGGGGATGACCTACTGGCGCACCAGTGAAACTCTCGGCCAGCAGTGGCTTTGGACGGTGTTGAGCGGACTCGCGGCTGGGTTGGTGTTGCTAACGAAGCCGACGGGACTGCTGTTTTTCGTCGTGCCGGGGCTGTGGTTGTTGGGGGCGAGCGTGCGCGATCGCCGCTGGCACCGCTGCCTTCAAATCCTCGTAGCGAGCGCCTTGGCGTTGTTAGTCGTCTTCCCTTGGCTTCGCACCAACTGGCTGACGATCTTGAC
>JBCBTL010000162.1:0-6234 GCA_039818705.1 Cyanobacteria bacterium J06639_1 | reverse complement strand
GACAGCCGTTCAATTCACGATGAAGGCTTCAAGTTTTGGCTAGAAGTAGTCGAAACCCTGAGTGAAGCCAGCCCGCTGCTGATCTTCCAGAATGAAAAAGGCGGGAGAAGCAAAAAAATTGACGAAGCGGGGATCAAAGGACGGTTTCCAAATGTACTGGAATTCTACCGAGGCAATTTAGAACATCCTGGTACGTCTGATGGTCTACGCCAAGCTGTAGAGTGCTTTGCCCAGCAGTTGCCGCACATTGGTGAAGACGTACCAGCTAAGTGGGTTTCTATTCGCGATGACTTGAAAGAATTGGCGCAGTCCCAGCCATACATTTCACTGAACAAATACTTCGAGGTCTACCAACGTCATCTCGACTTCGATCGCACTAAAGCGCTGAACCTGAGCCAGTACCTGCACGACTTGGGCGTCTTCCTGCACTTTCAACAGCCGCGAGAGCTATTGCGAACGGTGTTCTTGCAAAACCAATGGGTTACAGACGCAGTGTTTCGCATCCTCGACGACGAACAGGTCAAATCGCAGCTTGGCCGTTTCACATTAGAAGATTGCGATCGGCTATGGGCTGATGAGGGCTTCGCAGACAAGGAAGTTGAGTTGCGTGCCCTCATGGTCGAGTTCGAGTTGTGTTATAAGTTGCCGGATGCTTGTAGAGAAACTTGGCTGGTTCCCCAACACCTGCCACCATCAAAGCCTAAAGAACTAAACGAGTGGGCTGAGATTGACGACCTCATGCTGACGTATCGATACGAGTTTCTGCCCCGAGGCCTCGTAAGCCGACTCATCGTGCGGAAGCACCGCTTCGTCAAGCAGCCAGAACTGTGTTGGTCGAGCGGTGCATTGTTCGAGCACAACGAAACACAGGTACTGGTAGAAACATCCCTACGAGGCAATGAAATCGTACTCCGCAGCCGCGGCTCCGAAAAGAAATCACTCCTGAGCGTCATCGCCAGCGACCTTGACGCCCTCAACGATAGCTTCCGAGGACTCAAAGACAAAGTCGGACAGTGGGTGCCGTGCAACTGCAAAACGTGTACCCACTCGAAAGAACCCGCCATGTTCGAACGGAAAGACTTGGTCGATCGCAAGCATCGGGGCAAACGGACAATCGAGTGCCCCAAGCCCCCCGACTATAACGATGCCGAAGTACTGGCTCTGCTCGACGGCATGGACGTGGAGCGATGGCTAAAGCAAGCACGTAAGGATCTACCCGTGGACGACGAGACGCCATCACCCGAAAATCTGAAGCAACCCGAGTCCGAGATCGCTGTGAACGTTAAAACCATCAAAATCTTCCTGGCTTCATCCGCCGAACTTCGCGACGATCGCGATGCGTTCGATCTCTATTTCCGTCAGCAGAACGATCGCCTGAGAAAACAAGGCCTGTACTTAGAAATTGTCCGCTGGGAGAATTTCCTCGACGCGATGTCAAACACGCGATTGCAGGATGAATACAACAAGGAAATCTGCAAGTGTGACCTGTTCGTCAGCCTGTTTATGACGAAAACAGGAAAATACACCGAGGAAGAATTTGACGTCGCACACAAAACCTTCCTGGAAAACGACAAACCACTCATCTACACGTATTTTCGAAAGGCCAACGTCTCGAACAACGCGAAAAATCGCAAAGCTCTTAATTCACTGTGGGATTTCCAAGAGAAGCTCGGAGAACTTGAGCATTTCTACACAGAGTACGAATCGGTCGACGGATTGCAGAAACACTTCCGAGACCAACTCGACAAGCTAAGAGACGAGGGTAAACTGTGAGCGCTGCGTCCGATTCGAGTTCAACCCTCGAATATCTCTGAATCAGCCTGAGCTCAGTTTCGTTTCTCATTCCTCCGATTGCCTTGAAAATTACGATTCCAGAATTAGCTATCGTTGTCCTGATTGGAGCCTCGGGGTCGGGGAAATCGACGTTTGCGCGCCAGCATTTTTTGCCGACAGAGGTCATTTCTTCGGACGTGTGCCGGGGGTTGGTGTCGGATGACACTACCAACCAAGACGCTACGGCGGATGCGTTCGACGTGTTGCACTACATAGCGGCAAAGCGTCTGGCGGCGGGACGGTTGACGGTTATTGATGCCACCAGCACGCGACCGGAAGATCGGATGTCGCTGATTCGGCTGGCGCGGGAGTATCACTGTTTTGCGGTGGCGATCGCCCTCAATCTCCCCGCTGAAGTCTGTCTGGCTCGCAACCAACAGCGTCCCGATCGCCAATTCGGGTCTCACGTCGTTTACAACCACGTTCAGAACATTCGGCGATCGCGTCGCACGCTGAAAAAAGAAGGGTTTCGCTACATCTACGAACTCACGTCTGAAGCCGAGATCGATGCGGTAGAAATCGAGCGGCAACCGCTGTGGACGAATCGGAAAAGCGATCGCGGCCCCTTCGACATCATTGGCGACATTCACGGCTGCTGCGACGAACTCGATCGCCTCTTGCACGAGTTGGGCTATCGAGAGATTGAAACTAATTCAGAGACTCCGTTCTGGTCGCAGTTTCCTACGTTCGCTCACCCGGAAGGTCGTCGGGCGATCTTTTTGGGGGATTTGGTCGATCGCGGTTCGCGCATTTTGGATGTCGTCGGACGGGCGCGGAATATGGTGGCGGCGGGGTCGGCGATCTGCATTCCGGGCAATCACGAAAATAAGCTGGTGCGCAAGCTGGATGGTAAGAACGTCAAAATTAATCACGGGTTGGAGCAAACGCTGGCGGAAATTGACGCGATTGAGGGAGATCGCCGCTCGGACGCGATTCACGAACTGCGGGAATTTTTGGGCAAATTAGTCAGTCACTACGTTCTCGACGACGGCAAGTTGGTGGTCGCCCACGCGGGGATGAAAGCCGAATATCAAGGGCGCAGTTCGGGACGAGTGCGATCGTTTGCGCTCTACGGCGAAACGACAGGGGAAATGGACGAGTTCGGCCTTCCGGTTCGATACAACTGGGCGGCGGAATATCGCGGTAAATCGACGGTGGTTTACGGTCACACCCCCGTCCCCGAAGCGGAGTGGTCGAACAACACCATCAACGTCGATACGGGCTGCGTGTTCGGCGGCAAGCTGACGGCGCTGCGCTATCCCGAGAAAGAGCTAGTCAGCATTCCCGCCGCGCGAGTCTACTGCGAACCCGTCAAACCTCTCGTTCCCGTCGAACCCGAAACGCAGCCATCCGCACAACAGCAGTTCGACGACGTTCTGAATGTGCAAGATGTCCTGGGCAAGCGCCGGATCGAGACTCGCTTGCAAAAGGTCGTCACAATTCGGGAGGCAAACGCGATCGCCGCCCTCGAAGTAATGAGTCGCTTCGCCGTGCATCCGAAATGGCTGATTTACTTGCCCCCCACGATGTCTCCGGTGGCAACGAGCGATCGCCCCGGCCTCCTCGAACACCCTCAAGAGGCTTTTGGGTACTACCGCGATCGCCATATCGACACCGTCATCTGCGAAGAGAAACACATGGGATCGCGGGCGATCGCGATCGTCTGTCGCGATGAAGAGGTAGTACAGAAGCGATTCGGCCTGACCGATGCGGGCATTGGGATTTGCTACACCCGCACGGGGCGGAGATTTTTCGGCGATCGCCAGCTCGAATCTGAATTCCTGGCGCGATTGCAACAAGCTCTAACGCAAACGAAATTCTGGGACGCCCTCGACACCGATTGGGTCTGTTTGGACTGCGAGTTGATGCCTTGGTCTGCCAAAGCTCGGGCGCTGTTGCAAGAGCAGTACGCTCCGGTGGGGGCAGCGGCTCGCCAGGGATTGTCAGCCGCGATCGCCTCTCTCCAGAAAGCTCGCGATCGCGGCGTGGACGTGGGCGATTTGGTGGAGCGATACGAAACGCGATCGCAGCTCGCCCAAAACTATATTGAGGCTTATCAACAGTACTGCTGGAACGCGAAGGCGATCGGGGATTTCAAGCTCGCTCCTTTTCACGTCCTCGCTACTGAAGGAGCGGTGCATGCCGATAAAGATCACCTCTGGCACATGGAGCAGGTCGCGCGGGCGTGTGAAGGCGATCGCGATCTACTGCTCGCCACCCAGCACCGCAAAATCTCTCTGAACGACTCGGAAAGCTGCGCAGCGGGCATCCGCTGGTGGGAATCACTGGTCGAAAACGGCGGAGAGGGCATGGTGGTTAAGCCCCTCGCGTTTTACGAACGCACTCCCAGCAAACTGATTCAGCCTGCCGTCAAATGTCGCGGTTCTGAATACCTGCGCATCATCTACGGCCCTGAATACACGCAGCCCGAACACCTCGATCGCCTCCGCAAACGCGGGTTGTCGGCTAAGCGATCGCTTGCCCTCCGCGAATTCGCCCTCGGCATTGAAGCGCTAGAACGATTCATCCGTCGCGAACCGTTGCGCCGAGTTCACGAGTGCGTTTTCGGGGTGTTGGCGTTGGAAAGCGAACCCGTCGATCCGAGACTTTGAGCGATGGGTGACGATACTGAGGCGATCGCCCAATCCCACGCCCCTCTGTTCGAGGCCGTTCGCAAGCATCTCGAACGCGAGGCAATCTCGTTTCACACCCCTGGTCACAAATACGGGCGCGGGATCGATCGCGAGTTGCTAGATATTTTAGGCGATCGCGCATTCCGAGCCGACCTCACCGAACTCCCCAACCTCGACAATCTTCACGCTCCAGAAGGCGCGATTCACGAAGCGCAAGACCTGCTCGCCCGTGCCTACGGAGCCGATCGCTCCTGGTTTCTCGTCAATGGCTCTACTTGCGGCATTGAAGCGTTGGTGATGGCAGTTTGTAATCCAGGCGATCGCATTCTCGTGGCTCGTAACTGCCACAAATCGGCGATCGCGGGAGTGATTCTATCCGGTGCAATTCCCGCTTACATCGAACCGGAATTCGATGAGGCATTAGGGTTCGCTGGTGGCGTGTCGGTTAACTCCGTTCGCAGCGCACTCGATCGCTATCCCGACGCGCGGGGCGTTTTACTCGTCAGTCCGACGTACTTCGGGGCTTGTAGCGATCTGGAGGCGATCGCCGATCTCGCCCACGCTCGCAATATTCCTTTGCTGGTGGATGAAGCCTGGGGCGCTCACTTGGCCTTTCATCACGAGTTGCCGGATTCGGCGATCGCGTCAGGAGCCGACGGAGTCGTTCAATCCACCCACAAAATGCTGGCCGGAATGACGCAAGCTTCGGTGCTGCACGTCCGGGGAAACCGCATCGATTGCGATCGCCTCAGCAACGCTCTCCAACTGCTGCAATCCACCAGCCCGAATTACTTGCTGATGATGTCGTTGGATGTCGCGCGCAGACAGATGGCGCTGCACGGCGGGCGGTTACTGGAAAAGGCGATCGCTCTGGCGGACGACACTCGAAAACGATCGAATGCGATCGCTGGAATCTCCTGCCCCAGCGTGGAACGAGCAGACACGTCAGGATCGCACGACTTCGATCGCACGCGCCTCATCGTGGACGTTGAGGGATTGGGGCGATCGGGCTTTGCGGTTGATGACTGGCTGGACGAGCGGTTCGGCGTACTGTCGGAGATGGCAACGCCTTCGCATTTAGTATTTCTGGTGACAATTGGGAGTTCTCAGGACGATTGCGATCGCCTCGTAGAAGCATTTACAGTCCTCTCGCAAGAATGCGCGAAACAGAGCGTTTCCAACTCAGTCGAACAACTGCAGGTATTGCGCTGGCCGCCGTTGCCTCCTGCAAGAATGCATCCTCGCGAGGCACTGTTCGCCCGTCAGCGATCGCTTTCGCTCGATGAAGCCAGAGGGGAAACTTGTGCGGAAATCGTGGCTCCCTATCCGCCGGGGATTCCAATTTTGGTGCCGGGGGAAGTCGTGACTTCAGAGGCGATCGCGTATCTCCAATCCGTGACGCGCCATCTCGACGGAGAATCGTGGCAGACTCTCAAGGTGGTAGCTCATGGCTGACGGCGGACGACTGGTACTCAACCATTCCACCCATGCAGAAGGGCTGATTCCCGTTTTGAAACTGCTAGCGAAACAGGATGGAATTCAGACCATTACACCTGGAGTTTTAGGACGAGTTAGAAGTCGTTCTCCCGCCCTCCTCCTGAGAATTTCAACGCCCATTCAAGGAGGATTTAAAGCTCAAGCGCGACGAGGGACGACCGTTCAGGAAGTGTTCATTGTGACGACGCTTTCTCAGAAAGAGCTAGAAGAAGCGATCGCCTACGCCCTCAAAAAACGCGGCTAGCTGCCTGCCACGCATTCCGGTATCTCG
>JBCBTL010000161.1:0-6255 GCA_039818705.1 Cyanobacteria bacterium J06639_1 | reverse complement strand
AGGATAGATGCAGCTCGACCCCAAAAACAGCAGCTTTTTTACGCCTGACTGGTAGGCCGCGTGAATCACGTTCAGCTCGATCGCCAGATTTTCGTAAATGAAATCGGCGGGGTAGGTATTGTTCGCGTAAATGCCCCCCACTTTGGCCGCTGCCAACATGACGCAGTCGGGCTGCTCTGCCGCGAAAAAGCGATCGACCGCGACGCGGTCTTTGAGATCTAACTCGGCGCGCGTACGGGTGACAATCTCCCCATAGCCTCCAGCTTGCAAGCGTCGCACCAACGCCGACCCGACGAGGCCGCGATGCCCCGCCACGAATACTTTGTCAGCAGAATGCATGGCGGTATCAGACATGAGTGGCTTACTCGTGGTAGTCGGGTGCTGGGAATCCGTGGTCTTTGACGAGGCGATCGCGCTTGGCCGTTTGGAAGTCTTCCCGCACCATCTCAGCCACCAGTTCGGAGAAGGTGATTTTAGGAGTCCAGCCTAGATTTTGATGCGCCTTGCTGGGGTCGCCGAGCAGGGTCTCAACCTCAGTGGGGCGATAGTAGCGCGGATCGACCGCTACGATGCAGTTTCCGTGTCGGTCGTAACCTTTTTCCTCCTGCCCTTCTCCCTCCCAAGAGATCTTCATCTCTAGTTCGGCGCAGGCAGCATTCACGAAATCGCGCACGCTGAACTGTCGTCCGGTGGCAATCACGTAGTCGTCGGCCACGTCTTGCTGCAGCATCAACCACTGCATTTCGACGTAATCGCGAGCGTGTCCCCAGTCTCGCTTGGCGTTCATGTTGCCCAAGTACAAGCAGTTTTGCAGTCCCAACTTGATGCGGGCGATCGCGCGAGTAATCTTGCGAGTCACGAAGGTTTCGCCTCGTAGCGGCGATTCGTGATTGAACAAAATACCGTTGCAGCCGTAAATTCCGTAGGCTTCGCGATAGTTGACCGTAATCCAGTAGGCGTAGAGCTTCGCGACGGCATAAGGCGATCGCGGGTAAAACGGCGTAGTTTCTTTTTGCGGGACTTCTTGAACGAGGCCGTAAAGTTCGGAAGTCGAGGCATGATAAAACCGGGTTTTACCGTCCAGCCCGAGAATGCGAATTGCTTCGAGCAGACGTAGCGTACCCAACGCGTCAGCATTTGCCGTATATTCAGGGGTTTCAAACGATACGGCAACGTGGCTTTGCGCGGCCAGATTGTAGATTTCGTCCGGCTGCACCTGCTGCACGATGCGGATCAAGTTGGTCGAATCCGTTAGGTCGCCGTAGTGCAGGAAGAATTTCTGGTTGGGCGTATGCGGATCTTGATAGAGGCGATCGATGCGATCGGTATTGAACAGCGACGTACGTCGTTTAATGCCGTGGACTTCATACCCCTTATCAAGCAGGAATTCGGCCAAATACGCGCCATCCTGCCCGGTAACCCCTGAAATGAGTGCAACTTTACTCATGACGCTCCTTTCGATTCCAAAACAAGCCCCGATAGAGCATTTTAACGAGGTCTGACTCCGCATCCCGTACGATGCAATACGGCGCGATCGCGAATGCATTGAGTATCAAAATAGCACGACTCATGCGATATTTCACTTACTCTTCAGGCTAACTTCCTTGATGGAACGGGTGAGTTGCGCTCTGGGAAGACTCGCGAGTCACGTTCGCGTTTCCAGCACTAGCCGCGAACTCGTCCACTGCCAAGCCGTACGCAAGATGGTGTCGAGGTCGGCGTATTGGGGCTGCCAGCCTAGTTCGGCTTTGGCGCGACTGGCATCGCCGATCAGTCGGGGCGGATCGCCGGGACGACGCTGGCCGATTTGGACGGGAATGGGGCGATCGCAGACTTTTTCGGCCACTTCGATGGCCTGTTTGACCGAAAAGCCCTGGCCGTTGCCCAGGTTATAAGCAGTGCTGGGGCTGCCTTGCAGGAGCTTTTGCAGGGCGAGGACGTGAGCGGCGGCGAGGTCGGTGACGTGGATGTAGTCGCGGATGCAGGTGCCATCCGGCGTGTCGTAGTCGTCGCCAAAGATCGTGATGTGGGGGCGTTTGCCGATCGCCGCATCCAAAATCAGTGGCAGCAGGTGGGTTTCAGGATCGTGAGCTTCGCCAATGTCACCGTCGGGGTCGGCTCCAGCAGCATTGAAATAGCGCAGACAAATCGATCTGAGACCGTGAGCCTTGTCGAAATCCTGAAGCATCGACTCCACCATCAGCTTGCTGGTGCCGTAGGGATTGATCGGCTGCTGGGGGTGAGTTTCGGGAATCGGAATGATGTGGGGCACGCCGTAGGTGGCGCAGGTGCTGGAAAACACCAGATGAAGCAGACCGCGATCGCGCATGGCCTCCAGCAGGGTCAGCGTTCCGGCCACGTTGTTGCGGTAGTATTTGCCCGGATCGCGTACCGACTCGCCCACGTACGCGTAGGCCGCGAAGTGCATGACGGCAACCGGCTGATACGCTGCCAGCACCGCGTCTAAGCGCTCGCGATCGGCGAGATCGCCTCGCTCTAGCGGCCCCCACTGAACCGCCCAAGGGTGGCCGTAGACCAAGCTGTCATAGGTGACGGGCGTGTACCCTGCATTTGCCAGTGCCTTGCAGGCATGGCTGCCAATGTAGCCCGCACCGCCAGTAACCAATACGTTCATCGAGTTCGATCCCAGATGCTTGGTGTTCGAGTATTTCTCGTACGAGCGTGGCTCGTTTGAGTTGCCAGACGATGCCCGTAGAGTAGCGCAAGCTGCTGACGCGATCGCCGACCCGTTGTCAGGATTCCCCAGAAACTCCCATATCAGGAACTCCCGTGAAAGAATCTCCCGTAAAAGTATTCGGGCGCACGCACCAGATCTACGCACTTCATACTAGGATATCCGTGTAACTGCATACGTCACGATGTCCTCAGAGATACTGAATCGCACTCAAGATACGGATGCAGCCACTCGCGTACGCATATTGCTAGCGACGCTGCGGCGATCGCGAGTCGAACGACCTGCATCAGAATTGCTCGATCGATCGCCGCTGTCGATCTCGACCGCATCCGATCTTGATGCAGCGGCGGCGGCGCTGGGGCGATCGTTCCCGGCTGACACCTGCATGGCTTTCGATCTCGACGACACCCTCTTGAATATTTCTTACACCTGTGGGGAGGCGTGGGATGTCGAGGGGGATGCCACAGCGTTCGGGTCGATTCAGTATGCCAAAATGCAGCGGTCGCCCTGGCGCGTTCTCAAATATGGCTGGCGGCTGCCTCGGCGATTTCACTACGACCCGCAGCGCTATCGCTTCCTCAACAACCCCCAAGTGTTCGTGCAGATCCGTCCTGGCATGTTGGCCGCATTGCAGGGGCTGAAGTCTGCCGGAGTCAAGCTGGCGCTGGTCACGGCATCGGCGCGATCGCGGCTAGATTTTTTGCTGGCTCGCTTGCCACTACTGCGGGAAATATTTTCGGAGGGCGATCGCCTTTGGGTGGCTGCGGCGGAAGACCTGCTGGAGTTTACCCTCGATCTCTATCTGCATCCCGAGCGCTACGAAGCTCGCTCCGAACTGGACGTGCTCGGCCTAGCGATTCATGCCGAACGGCCTCTGTCGCTGGCGATGAAAACGCCTTTTGCCCTCAAGCACGTCCTCGGGCTGGCCGATTACGACCTGCTGATCGATGACTCGACAACAACAGCTTCATCGTTGAGAGCCGGGAAACTGGGGCAGAAGTTGCTGCAAATCGACCCGCGCCAGCCCCAGACCCCTTATGTGCTAGATATTTTGCAGGCGGCTCGCCGTCAGCTCGACGGTCAGCCTGCAAGCACTGTTGACGCTGCGACCTCCAGCGACGCGGCTGGTTACGACCCGAAAACCTATCCGCACCTGCGGTTTGAAGATCCGTTGTACTACCCCCTCATACACCTGAGCGATCGCGTGGAGCTTGAACATGTCTGAATCGTCTTTGACCGCCCCTGACTCTTCTCCTTCGAGTGCAGCCGAATCTGCGAGCGCGACTGAATCTGCGAACGCGACTGAATCTGCGAGCGCGGCTAAGCTGCGGTCTTTGCGCGTCGCCATTTTGGTGATCAACCGCGACCAGCCCGAGATGACCGACAGCGTGGTCGAACAAGTGCGCGATATGGCTCCCGATCTGGAGACCGAACTGTTCGTCGTGGAGTGCGGCAGCAGTCGTCAAGGCCGCAGCCAGTATGCCACCCACTGGTTTCGCGACCCCTCCTATCGCGGCCGCTACTACGGCTTCAATCGCGCCCTCGACATCGCCCAGAAACATGCCAAAAAGCACGGCGCGTTCGACTACTACTGGTTCGTCGTTAACGACATCATCTTTCCCGCAGGCCAGGACGTGCTGGTGGAACTGTTGGAGGTCATGGAGGAGAATCCCCGCATGGCCGCGATCGGCCCCGGCGAACCGGACTCGGACGACTACGAAGGCTGCCACCCCAAGCCCGGTCGTCGCTGGCACAAAGCGTCCACCGTTCACGGGTTGGCCTGGCTGATGAGCGCCAAGGCGATCGCCGAGGTGGGCTATTGCAGCCGCAAGTTTCGGTATTCCCAAGGGGCGAGCACGGAGCTGGCCTATAAACTCTACAAAGCTGGCTGGTTTTTGGCCTATTCCGACGTTGCCACCTTGGAGCATCGCGGCACCAGTACGTACGGCAAAGTGGTCAAAATTTCCCGACACGAGTACCTGCGGCGATCGCGTGACTTCGCTACCAAGTACTTCGTCAAAACCTACGGAGAAAACTGGGACGAACTCTTTTCTAGCGTCCTCACCGATGACGTAGAAATCGACATGTTTCCCATTCAGCGCAAGATTTGGGAAAAGAAGTTCAAAAAAGAGCGCGGCAATCTCTGGTTTTGGAAAACGGGAAGCTGGGTCAAGCAACGCTTGCTAACACTACTCGGCAAAAAGCGAGAAGACGCATAGGCGATCGCCACTCGCACGGCAGAAACCTTCATCTCAAATTCATGAAACCAGCTCGAACGCCACTCCCCGCAGCATTGCATCGGTCAAGCTCCGGTACTTTCGCGGGGTTTGCGGAGGCTTCACAAAGCCTGAGAGAGGCGGATGCTTGCTAAAGAAACAAGTGTTTCCACGGTGAATATTGGCGTTCTCGCTTGAAATTTCGGATGGGGTGCCGGGTAAGTTACGCATGAGCAAAACGGTTGAACACCTTGATAAGTCCGGCCTAGGGTAGGACATTTGAGAGTTAGACCGTCATGCTTGAGGTTCTCTTGTTTCCGCAGGATTTCTGAGGGGCGAGAATCTCCGAGTTTTGGGAATGATACGAAATGTATCAGTGGCATGGGATAGTGGGATTGCTACTTCCGAGTCAGTTCCCGCTCGAATCCGTGTTTTCTAGCAGCCCTCTTTTCCAGTAGTCGTTTTGTCCTGCTGCTGCACGTTAACTGGTGCGTGGGTTCCGACCGACGCGGAAGCTTGCAGCACGTGCAGTTTCTCGAATACCGCTTCTGAGGAATGTGAGGGTTTGCCTGGCCTTCCTTAGATTCCTTCCGAATTGTTACGTCCGAGAATGACCTTTCTCGCCGCGCTATACCCATGAAGAACATTGTCACTCCTGGCGAAAATACCGTCCTCAAAGCCGCTGCGTTCGACTTGGCAGAGAGCACGACCGACCTCAATCGCGTGACGTTAGAGCTAGTGAGCGATGCTGTCATCGTTGCTGATGTCGATGGGCACGTGCAGTCACTCAATGTGGCAGCGGAGACCTTGACGGGCTGGGCAGCAGCAGATGCCGATGGGCAGCCCATCGGTTTCGTGTTTCGCGCGGTGGATGAAATTACCTTTGCAGAGGCGATCGACCCAGTCGAACGGGCGTTGGCGGAAGGCGCTCGTATTGAAAGTTCCACCCCTGTGCTGCTGCTGTCGCGGGAGCGACATCGCTACGCTGTCGAGTATTCAGCAGCCCCGTTATATGACGGAGCGGGCGCTCCGCTCGGTGTTGTGTTGGTGTTTCGCGACGTGAGTGAGTCTCGAAATCTGGCGCGGGAGCTGTCGTGGCAGGCAAACCACGATGTTTTGACCGGGTTGTTCAATCGACGAGCGTTCGAGCAGTATTTAGAAGAAGCCGTCTCCGGGGCAAACCCGCGCGATCGCCAGCACATTCTTTGTTATCTCGACCTCGACCGCTTCAAAATTGTCAACGACACGTGCAGCCACGTAGCAGGAGACGAGCTGCTGCGGCAGGTGAGCGAAATTTTGCAAAACCGGGTGCGTCGGACGGATATTTTAGCGCGCTTGGGTGGC
>JBCBTL010000160.1:0-6261 GCA_039818705.1 Cyanobacteria bacterium J06639_1 | reverse complement strand
CGTCGATATTCGACAGGAGTAGCCTCAGAGCTTTTTCGCAACTCATGGAGTATCTCTCGCAAAGTGGCTGCGCCATTCAAGCTTCATTCGAGTGGGCAACCCATAACAAATTGCAGTTTTCAAAGCCCTAAATTAGCCGTCAAATTCCAGAGCCATGCGGTTTTTGGGCATTCTGCCAGTACTTGGTATTGCTATCAGTGTGCTGTGAGCCACACCTGCGAGCCGATCGTGACGATCGCGATTTTGATGGCGGCAATCTCTATTCCAGAGTAGAAGCCCCTCCTCCTCAGTCAGGACGTGTCCGCTGGAGTCCCAGTTCAGAATGAGTCATTCGGGTGTGCGTAGTCATGCCGGAGGATAAGAACGACTTTAGGATCGATTCGGGCGCGATTTCGGGCATTCTGAGTTAGAAGGTTCGAACTCTCTGCGGTACTCGATCTCCGCTCCCGTCCTTATCTGTACTGTTTCGTAAGCCCGTCTTGACCTTCACTGACCCTATATTTCCCGAGCGTTCCGAGATGGCAAACGTGCCATCTCCCGAAGAATTCTACGAGCACTCACTGTTTTGGCTCGGGCGCTCTCAACATGCCTATCGCCTCCTCAGCGAAGCCGTCTTTCCTCCTGTTTCGACCTGGGTACGTGGCAACGTTGACAGCCGCACATTTAACTCTTGGCAAATCGACGACATTCGAACCTTTCTGTATCCCGTTGCGGCCTGGGGCGACACCGATACTGAGGTGCTCAGTTGCGAAACCATTTTGCTCTGCGGTTACGGCAACTACTACAACCCCTGTGATGTCGCGATCGCCGTCTTCGTCCAGAAACCGCACGAATCATTCAGTCTGCTGATGCAGCGCGTCCGTCAGGCAGAGGCGATCGTCAGTCGCGGCCCCCAAATTCTGATGACGACCGAACACGTCAGCCTCGCCAAAAAAGGTCGAGACTACATCAACACTAAATACCTAGTCTGGCCTTTTGCGATGCCCGAAGCAGCCACTGACACCTTAGTCAAACAGGGCATTTCGCTGATCGACTTTTCTCCCGAGAATACCCTCAGACCCTTTCGGCACTCAGCCCTACGCTAGCGACGCGGCTGACGCACGATCAACACGGAAAAATAGGGCGGCGCGTACTGCTCCAAACCCTCCAAACTGGTGTAAACCTGCTCCTGCGGGGTTCCAACCCACTCCACCAGGCTGCAATAGTTCAACAATCCACGCGCCGCCAACAAGTGCCAAACATCTTCAAACACCGAAGACACTTTCATCAAAACGACAACATCTGCCCAGTCCAGAGCTTGAGCCAATTCACCGGATTGATGAACTGCTGGCAGCACGGCCACTTTGTCGTCCCAAATAGCGAGGGGCGATCGCAAGCTCGCTGCCGCCGCCGAAGGCGAAGATACTCCCGGTATCGCTTCGATTTTGACTTGGGGAGCCTGAAGGTGAACGGCGCGAGCTAAGTACGTGAATGTACTGTAAAAGCTGACATCCCCTTCAGAAACAAACGCGACATCCTGTCCGGCACGCAGATAAGACAAAACTCGGGTTGCAGCTTCTTCCCAAGCATCATTGAGAATATCGAGATCGCACAGAAAAGGTAGCTCTAGAGTCACGATCGCCTGCTGCGGCGTTAAAAATCGCTGAATGATGCTGTAGGCCATACCGGGCTGACCCTCGCGATTTTGCGGACACGCCAAAACCGGAGCCGATTGCAGCACCCGCAATCCCTTCAGCGTCAACCACTCCGGATCGCCCGGGCCAACGCCAATTCCCCAAAAGTGCCCCCACTGCACGCTCATAGGCCGCGATCGCCTCGGCTCAAAACGAACACCCCCACGCGCGATGTATCCATGTCAGAAAGCACACGTATAGACCACGGCAGGGGTTGGCTTCACCCTACCGCTACTCGCCCCCTCTGGCAATGCGTACATACGCGATTGCCCTGACATACCAGACGTATCAGCAAAAATGAGTACCTGAACCTTCCGTACGATCTTTGCTAGCTTACGCAAGCTGTCTCATCATGTTGGCTTCTTTGAGCATGTGATACGTGATTAGCAGTTGGGTCATGGCGAGCGGATAGCTGCGAAGCGTTTCGCCCGTCGTACCGATGACTGTGCCTAACTCTTGATTGCCTTCGAGACTGCAAAACTGACCGAGGTGAGGAACTTCGTTACACAAAACGTGCTCCAGAGTCACCACTTGCTCGCTCGTGGCGTGACCGTCTACTTCCAGCACGTCCACGGGCTTACCCATATCGCGATCGAGGTCGAGCCGAATCGCAGCGTCGAGGTGATTCTCTTCTGGCTTGATAATCTGCGAAAAGTCGGGGTGAGGGATGGTCGGTCGCAGCACCAGGCGCACGTTCAACAGCAGGTCGGTTTGGTTGGATTCTTCTTCGGGCGGATAGAAGCTCACCACCACGTCAGCCCACTGCCGTTGCGGTCGGATGAAGGCATCTGAATCCGATTCCCGCTTCTCCATTTGTTGGCGCACCTGCTCTTCCGTGTAGCCACGCTTGCGGGTGTCGCGCTTGATTTTCCAGGTGTAGCGCAGCTCTTCGGGCGGAGCGAGATAGACTTTTACGTCATACGCATCGCGAGCTGTACGGGTTGAATATCCTAAAAGCCCTTCGATGATGACGAACTTTTTGGGCTCGATGTACTCGGGCGGATCGAATTCACCCGTGGTGTGGTTGTAAATTGGCTTGAGAATCGACTGCCCCGTGCGCAGCAATGTCAAATGCTGCTGCATGATATCGAGATAATTACAGTCGGGATGAAGCGCTGAAATCCCCATCTCTGCCCGCTGTTTGCGATCGTAGCGATGGTAGTCATCCGTGCAGATGACGGTTACGTCGTCCTCTCCTAGTACCTGCGCGATCCCTCGCGTCAGGGTCGTTTTTCCAGCAGCGCTATCGCCCACAATGCCCAACACGATCGGACGACTCATGAAAACTCCTTAACCTTTCGCTAGCGGACAGGCGCGAGTCGCAAAGCGTGCCGTGCGTGGCTACTTCAACCCGCAGATAGCCTCATTATCGGGGGGGAGTTCAACCCATCATGTTTTCATCTTGTAAACATTCGCTGCCTTATGTTGCGAGGCCTGACATCGCACGCGATCGCCATCTCGGTTGCCATCTCGGTTGCGAATTCTCGCGATCGCCTCTAGGCAAGGTGGCGATCGCTCTACCCACAGGGGTAAGTGCGAGCCAGGGTTTCGAGGTTCGTTCGCGTTTCCATCAAAGCTAAATTCACCCCCTGCTGATAGTAATTGAGGGTTCGCATTTGCTCGATAGAGGTTCGAACGTCGGGGGGGCACTGCCAGGCGCGAGGCATTGCAAACGAGTTACAAGCGCGATCGCCCGGTTCGTCCTCGGTTTCCAGGGCGAGCATCATCAAGAACTCCAGACGCATGGTGCGCAAAGCTGCTTTCCAGCAAGAGCTACGCGATTCGGCTACTGCGGCCATCCACGCGCGATCGCTGCGATCGTCAAATCCGTACATATCGAGAATCTCCGCTGAAAGGTGATAGTCCTGGCCTGACAGGTAACAGTCTTCAAAGTCAATAGCGCTCAACGTCAACAATCCTGATGCGCGATCGTTCGGTCAGAGACGCTGCGGGGGGTTGAAGGTATGACCCAGAGCGTCTTCTGAATGAGCAGAATAGCTAGTCCAACACGAAACGGCGGTTGCTGGCTTGGGTGGGGCGCGCATTTTCACCTACGGTGGCGGCGAAGCGCTCGACCTGTTGGAACGAGACTTCAACTGGCTCCTTCATCACGATCCAATTGACGATTTCGGAGCAGGGAGGCGTTGTTAGCGACCCCGAATAGCGGTAAAAGTCCTGCGTATTGGCCGGGAGCAAATCCATTGCGTTTAGCTTTACATCTGCCACCGCGAACGCTGGCCCTGCCTCGCGCGGCATGGCCTCCCAAACGGTTTGAAGCGCTTCGTTTTCTGCTCCGATGTCCAAAAAGATGCCGACGACAGTCAAATCGCCCGTAGTTGAATTTTTGTGAACCAAGTGAGCTTCCATGGGATGAGGCTCGCCATCGACCGTGTGTTCGCTGGGGTCGTGGAAGTGGAATTGCAGCAGGTCGTAGGTCTGACCGTCGAGGGTGAGGGTGCTGCCAGGGGCGTAGTTCACCTGAATCGTGTGGCCGTTGTTGACGATGTCGAGCGGCGTGGGCTGGTAATTGAAGGCCAGCTCGTCCAAGTTGGCATCGATCGCTCCCGCCCGCTTCAGGTCGATGGGGGACTGCTGTGTTCCTATCGAGCATTGCGAAAATTCGCTCGCCAGTTCGCCCCAAAACTCAGGACCTTCGGCACCTTCGTACCCCCAATGACGGCTGGGCTGGGCTTCAGCTCGGGGGCTAGATTCAACCTCTTTAGCCGAGACGCTAGCATCCGGCCAAAAAGCCAGTCCCGCTAGGGCGCTGGCACCGAGAGCGGAGATGGCGATCGCGTGAAAAAGTGCCTTGCGCATGAGTGAAAGTCTGAGTCTCAACGCCTCAAACCCTAAAGAAATAAAGTGACAAACTCGTAACACGCTGACACATCTCAAATTGCGATCGCCTATCCCACTGTTTCACGATCTGCTGCATTTTTCCTCAGGTTCGGTATCTCACGCGGGGTGGCGCGAGCGCTCTTCTGGGTTAGGCTGCACGCAGTCGGTCTGTCCGATTCTTCCAAGGTATGCAAACTCCACTCGATCGCGATCGCGCACAGTTCGATCGCCTGCTCGATCTCGCGATTGCTTCAGCTAAAGACGTGCTGGCGACCGTCAGCGATCGTCCCGTCAGCGTGGTGCCGCCTCAGCTCGAATTGGCGACGCTGCCGCGCGTCGGTATAGGAGCCGAAGCCGCACTGGAGATGTTTTCTCAAAAATACGCGGACTATCTGAGCGGTAGCGCGGGTGCTCGGTATTTTGGCTTCGTGACTGGGGGGGTTACCCCCGCAGCCTTAATCGGGGACTGGTTGGCTGCGACGTACGACCAAAACGCCACTGGTTCCACAGAATCGATCGCGCCCCAGCTCGAACTGGAAACACTGAACTGGCTGCGAGATCTTTTCGGGCTGTCTGAAGCGCATACCGGCGCTTTCGTCACTGGAGCGACGATGTCGAATGGTGTCGGACTGGCGATCGCCCGGCAGTGGCTCGGCATCCAACAAGGCATCGATATCGCGCAGCAGGGCACCGCAGCGCTCGGGTCGGTTGCCATTTTTAGCGGCACGCCCCACTCCAGCACCTATAAAGCTGCGGCCATGCTCGGTCTGGGTCGCAACGCCATTCGCAAAGTACCTACCCTCGACTATCGCGAAGCCGTCGATGTTGCAGCGCTAGAGCAAGCCCTAAACGAGTGCGATCGCCCCTGCATCGTGGTTGCGAATTCCGGGACGGTAAATACGGTCGATTTTGACGATTTAGAGGCGATCGCCGCTCTCAAGCAGCGCTATCCGTTTTGGCTCCACGTCGATGCCGCCTTTGGCGGGTTTGCCGCCTGTTCGCCCCAGTTTGGTCATCTCACGGCGGGTCTCGATGCCGCCGATTCCATCACCATCGACGCACACAAATGGCTGAACGTCCCCTACGACGCGGCGATGCAGTTTACTCGCCATTTCGAACTGCAAACGCAAGTTTTCCAAAACGCGGCAGCTTATCTGGAAACCGCATTCACCCCCAGCAACTTCGTTCATCTCACCCCCGAAAACTCCCGTCGGCTGCGCGCCCTCTCCTGCTGGTTCACTCTTCTGGCCTACGGACGCGAAGGTTACGCCGAAATCGTCGATCGCCACTGCCGTCTTGCCGCCGACCTGGGCGATCGCCTCGTCACCCATCCCCATTTCAACCTGCTCGCTCCCGTTCGGCTGAACGGGATTTGCTTTGCGTTACTGGATGTAAATGGCGAACTCGTAGGTGTGGCAGACCGCGATCGCTACCTCGCCACTCTCAACACTAGCGGCAAAGTTTTTCTCACGCCGACGACGTACCGCAACACCCCGGCAATTCGCATCTCGCTCGCCAACTGGCGCACGAGCGATCGCGACATCGACATCGCGTGGCAAGCCATGCAAGATGCTTTGCCGCCTTCTTTTCAGGCGAAGCGATAAACGCAACCGGAGACATGGAAAGCGAGCGGCAGGGCAAAGAACAGGGAATAATCAAAGAGGCCCGGGAAGGAACCCCGGATCACTTCCTGGACCACAAAGGTGGTGTACGCGCCAAGCATGACCATCTCGCCGTGGGCCATGTTGAT
>JBCBTL010000159.1:0-6262 GCA_039818705.1 Cyanobacteria bacterium J06639_1 | reverse complement strand
AATCACGTTCGATTCGATGCTGGAGAGAATTCAAACTCTCGCTGGACGATCCTGGAATGGTATAGCCGAGCTATGGACAGATCCAGCCGGAAATGAAGCGGAGGTTAGCGATTGTGCCTTCATTGTAGAATCTGCTCGTCTTCTTTATACTTGGGAGTGGGAAGGAGAAAGGCAAACGGGACAATTTCAACTGCTTCCTCAACACGCAATTTGGACTGATAGCTGGCATCAAAGTAAGCCGACAGACTGTGTGTATGTTAGCAATACTAGTGCGTTTTTCACTATTGAGTATTCTTATCCAGGAGTATCCAGTTCGGATTGGAGATGGCGAATTTTACTATCACAGCGCCCTGACGACACGGTCGTTTTGCAAATGACGAATATTGCACCTTGGGGCGAGGAAATGCGCGCTGTAAGGATGTTGTTTACAACAATGGAAGCAGCTATTTGAACGCATTGGTTTTCTACACGCTCGTATCTGGCTGGATCGCCATCGAGTGCGGCATGTTGCACTATTGGTGTGCAATCTAAAAACGCTATCGCTTCTACTCGATGTCTGCCCGCCACCGCGACTCCTTTAGCTCCAAAGGCTGCGTCTTTTGCGAGATCGTTGCAGGTCGAAGCCCAGCCAGCATCTTCTACGAGGACGCTCTCGTCCTCGGCCTCATGACGATCGGCCCTGTCACGTCCGGCCACGCGATGGTGATTCCGAAAATGCACGCGCCTTACCTCGTGCAGCTCGATGAAAAAGCAGGACGACAGATGTGGACGGTGGCTCAGCGAGCCGCAGGAGCGCTGCGAGCAGCATCGGAGACGAGCGACGAGATTCGTTGTGAGGCCGTGAGCATGTACTTAGCCGACGGTAGGGCAGCATCGCAGGAGATCTTGCACGTTCACTTGCACGTCTTCCCTCGGTACGAGGGCGACCCGTTCGGGCTGGTGGCTGACTGGTCGATCCACCCGCCGCGTGAGGAACTCGATCGCGTTGCATTGCAGATTCGCAGAGCGTACGAGGAACTTTGGCAGACCTAAGGCGCGATCGCGGATTCATGCGATCACCTCAGAAGCCCCGAAGTACTTCTGCTCGGTCAAACGGCTACGGAGTCTGGGTTCGGGTGCTGGCTTTAACCAGCGCGATCGCCTCACCTGAGGCAGTATGGAAAAGCAAACGCGATCGCGAATAATTCTCAACATGAGCTTACCGCCTCTGATTCCGCGCGCTACCCTTTTCGGCAATCCGCAGCGCACCAGTCCGCGACTGTCTCCAGATGGCAAGTACCTGGCTTACGTAGCTCCAGACGATCGCGACGTTTTGCAGGTATGGCTCCAGGATTCGGAAGGCGATCGCCAACTCACCCGAGACAAAAAGCGCGGCATTCGCTCATTTTTCTGGACTTATCAGAGCGATCGCCTGATTTATTGGCAGGACGCTGACGGCGACGAAAACTTTCACCCGTATTTGGTCGATATCGTCACTGGCATGGTGCGCGATCTCACCCCTTTTGAGGGCGTCAAAGCCAGCCCGGTTGACCTCAATCCTGATTTCCCTGACATCGCTTTAGTCAGCCTCAACTTGCAGGATCGGCAGAAATTTGACGTGTACCGCATCAACCTGACGACTGGGGCGGTGGAGTTCAGTACGGATAATCCCAGCAACATCGTTAGCTGGACGGCTGACGCTCAGTTTCACATCCGAGCAGCGACGGCGGCCACTGCCGATGGCGGCTCCGAACTGCTCTATCGTGCGACTCCCGAATCTGCCTGGGAAAGTCTGCGCCGATGGGGGGCAGACGATGAGGGGGGAGCCGTAAGCTTCTCCAAAGATGGCAACACGCTCCACGTCATCGGTACCCACGACGCTAACGCTCAACGCTTTATCGCAATTGACTTAGCAACTCGAACAGAAACCGTCATCGCGGAAGACCCGCAATACGATGTCGGCGGCATCGAAACCCACCCTACCGAACGCACGATTCAAGCGGTTTCGTTCTACAAAGATAAAGAAGAATGGCTCATACTTGACGAATCAATTCGAGCCGATTTTGACGCTCTCGCTCGCGTTCGTCCCGGTCAGTTCGCGATCGCTTCGCGCACCTTAGCTGACGACAAATGGTTAGTTACGTATCTCACCGATGATGGCCCGGTGTACTACTACCAGTACGATCGCGCCAGCAAATCAGCCACTTATTTATTCAGCAATCAGCCAGAGCTAGAAAACCTCGATTTGGCTGCAATGGAACCGATTGAGTATCAGGCTCGCGACGGTCTGAGCATTCACGGTTATTTGACGTTGCCGGTTGGAATTGAAGCGAGAAACTTACCTGTGGTGCTGTTCGTTCACGGCGGCCCTTGGGCGCGTGATGTATGGGGTTTGAACCCGCCCGTACAGTGGCTCGCCAATCGCGGTTATGCAGTACTTCAGGTGAACTTTCGTGGCTCTACGGGCTACGGCAAAGCGTTTCTCAATGCGGGCAATCGACAGTGGGGCAAAACCATGCACGACGACCTGCTCGATGCGGTCGAGTGGATTTGCGATCGCGGCATCGCCGATCGCGCCAAGGTTGCCATTATGGGAGGCTCCTACGGCGGGTATGCCACGCTAGCCGGGTTAACCTTCACTCCCGACGTGTTTGCCTGTGGTGTCGATATCGTCGGCCCGTCGAATTTGCTGACGCTGATTCGCAGCGTGCCCCCCTACTGGCAACCGATGATGGCGATGTTCGCCCACCGCATCGGCAACATCGAAACTGAAGCCGAGATGCTCAAAGAGCGATCGCCTCTATTCTCTGTCGATCGCATCGAGAAGCCGCTGTTGATCGGTCAAGGTGCCAACGATCCTCGGGTCAAAGAAGCCGAGAGCGAACAAATTGTCGAGGCTATGCGTAAGGCTGACAAGCCAGTTGAGTATGTTCTTTACACGGATGAAGGGCACGGATTCGCCCGCCCTGAAAATCGTCTTCATTTCTATGGTGTCGTCGAGGAATTTTTAGCGAAATATATTGGCGGTCGGGCTGAACCTGCAACGGAAGTTTCCGGTCATTCTGGCGTATTGAAATAGCTCAGGCAAGGCAAGATTAACCACTTTTTTAGTGTGCTGTTCGATTTTTATAAAAGCGCGATCGCAGCCTTTGATAAATCTCGCTGAGTTAAATTCATCAAATTATAGTGCTTTGCGTTGAACTTGAGACTGAATCATCGTCAGAAGTCGGCAATGCTGAGCTGCAAGCCTGTCTCATTCTTGAGTCAAATGACTATGAATAATGAGAAGGAGCATTTTCTTGAAGGATTGAGCGGATCGCATTAGTCAGAGAAATCATCGTGCAGCCTGTCATCCAGATTCAACATCTCAACCACTACTTCGGTCGTGGCGCTTTGCGTAAGCCCGTCCTGTCCGATATCTCGTTGACGATCGCTCCTGGAGAAGTTGTCTTTTTGATGGGGCCTTCGGGCAGTGGAAAAACAACTCTTTTGACCCTCATTGGAGGGCTGCGATCGCTTCAAGACGGTCGCCTGAACGTGCTGGATCGCGAATTTAGCGGTGCCAGCAAGCGGCAGCTCCGCCGGATTCGCAGCCAAATCGGGTTTATTTTCCAAGATCATCACCTGCTTAAATGCCTGAGCGCCCAGCAAAACGTAATGCTATCGCTGAAGCTACATCGGCATTGGTCGCTCGCCGAACGCCGCCGCCGAGCGTACGACACACTTCACTCTGTGGGGCTAGGCGATCGCGCGGAATACCTGCCGGAGAATCTTTCGGGCGGACAAAAGCAGCGAGTGGCGATCGCGCGGGCACTGGTCGCTCAGCCGAGATTGCTGCTGGACGACGAACCCACCGCCGCCCTAGACAGCCAAACCGGGCGGGATGTGGTGACCCTCATGCAGCAGTTGGCAAAAGAGCGCCACTGCGCCGTGCTGTTGGTCACCCACGACAACCGCATCCTCGATATCGCCGATCGCATCATCCAAATGGAGGATGGCAAACTCCAGTCAAACTAGAACATTGATGCTCATCCACCCACCCCTGCGGGTATGGATGGAGATTCTTGGGTCAATGGGGAGGTAACCCTTACCCCCTCGCCAAGCATCATCACGGTGCATCCCACCGCTGCAAGCCCGCGCTGCATCACCACCTGAGCCGCTGCCACGTCTCGATTGGTTCGATACCCGCATACCGGGCATTCGTGCACGCGCACTGATAAGTCCTTCTTCCCCGTCACCGTCTGACAGTTCGGACAGATTTGACTGGTGAACTTCGCATCCACCTCCAAATACACCACCCCTCGCTTCCCACACACCCACTTGAGAATGCGCAGAAACTCGCCATGAGCCGCATCAAGTGTGTGCTTCGAGAACATCCCCCGCGCCCAAGCCTTAAAGTTCAGCTTCTCGGCAAACGCCATCCCCACGCCATCGCACAGTCGATGCGCCAGCTTGTAAAACCAGTCCTGTCGACAGTTGCGAATGTGCTCGTGAACCTTCGCCACCCGCTGATGGGCTTTGCGCCAGTTGTTTGACCCCTTCACCTTGTGACTAGCTCGTTGTTGCAGCAATCGCAGCTTGCGTTGGAGCGTCACAAAGAATTTAGGGGGCTTCACTAGCTCGCCATCCGAGGTGGCTAGATAGCTTTCCAGTCCCACATCAATGCCCAAGGCTCTGCCGTGAGGGTGAATCACGGGCACGTCCACATCCGCTTGCAACGTCAGCATCACGTACCAACCCGAGGCGCGCTTGACCACTTGAGCTTGCTTGACCTCAAAGCCGTCTGGAATCGGGCTAGACAGGCGCATGCGCACCCAGCCCATTCCTGGCAGCTTGACTCGATCTCCCTCAATCGGAGTCTTGCCGAGCTGAGGAAACAGCAGCGATCGCAGTCGTCCCTGTTTCTTAAAACGGGGGAATCCACGCCCTTGCTCCCACATGGACACGAACGCTTTTTCCAAGCGCCGCAACACTTGCTGAAGCATTTGGGCGTTGGCGGCTTTCAACTCGGGGAAGACCTTGCGAGCTTGGGTGAGAGCCTTGCACTGACGAGCGAACGTGGGTCTGGGTGCATCCGCCGGGATGACGTATTCGCCACGTAGCGAGCATCGGTCAACCGAGCACGAGCGGGAACGATACCAATCTTTGCGCTCGGCTAGGGCGAAGTTCCAGACGCGGCGAGAGGCTTCGAGCCAGTCATCGCAGAGCTGGATTTGCTCTTGGGTGGGGCGCAGTCGATAGGTAAACGTGAGGTTGAGCATAGCGGGATTGTAGCAGCGCTAAAAAAGCCAAGATTACTTTTTAAGATTGCTCGCTTGTGGCTTGCGCATCGCCTCACCACCCCCCAACCGCTGCGCGGTATGTGTGGAGCACTACGATGCTTTTTGGTAGTGAAAGCACTCCATCAAGGCGACAGGCAACGGACATTGCACTCGTTCGCATCTGGATTTCGAGCGTTGAGCCGGAATTTCGATCGCGAAGAAGAAACCGACTGCGCATGACACCCGTGCCTCTTGTCGCTTAAAGTTGCAACGGTGTCGGATTCGAGCGCAGTAAGAGCCCGCACAGCTCTCTCGATACTGACACCACGACCGCAGTTGTTTCTAACTCCGGTTTCGTTCGCAAAGGCGTCATTCCACGGTTAGGACAAGTCTCGAAGCAGCCTTGTTCTGCCGAGAACCGCACCCGAGTGGTTCGCTCGAACGGTTCTAGTAGATGGCGTGCCTGTGAACGATTCATGAGCCGATCGCGAAACTCTGACAAAAACCTCGTCGCTCCCAGCCGAGAGGGCGCTCCAAATCGCAAGGGCACGCCAAATCGCAAGGCCGCTTCAAAGCCAAGTGGTAGCGCGCTTTGGCGGGTCATGGTAGGCGCAGAGTTGCTCGCTCGCCTCGGCTCTCATTTGGCTGCATTCTATTTAGAGCTTGGATTTCACACGTTCCGCTATGGCAAGCAAGGCGTGAAATCTGCAGTCACTTGCCTTCAGGCTCTCGAACGCCATCTCACCGAGTCAGCCCTTTGGCGCTACGCTCACGTTTTAGTATGGAGCGATCTAGCCTCTCGTCCCCTGCTCGAAGTAAGTCTGAGCGATCGCGAACGAGAGCGCTCGAAGCGCGTCCAAAACCGCCGAATGCGCACTGCATTGCTCAGCTCTGTTTTTTTGCACGGACTGACCGCTGCGGCGTGGGTGCTGATCCTTCAGCTCGTGCCACCCCCGCCCCCGGAAGAAACCTTGATCCCGTTCGAGCTGGTCGAGCTTCCCCCCGAAGAACTCGAAGAACCC
>JBCBTL010000158.1:0-6270 GCA_039818705.1 Cyanobacteria bacterium J06639_1 | reverse complement strand
GAGTCATTCAGGGTGACATCCCCGACATTTTGGGCGAAAAGCGCGTCGTTACTCTCGATATCGGCTTGCTGGTGGCGGGTACGAAATATCGCGGTGAATTTGAGGAGCGCCTCAAAAAGATCATGGACGAGATCCGTACTGCCGGAAACATCGTTCTGGTGATCGACGAAGTTCACACCCTGATCGGGGCTGGAGCTGCGGAAGGGGCGATCGACGCGGCGAATATCCTTAAGCCCGCGCTGGCTCGCGGCGAACTCCAGTGCATCGGCGCAACCACGCTGGACGAGTATCGCAAACACATCGAACGCGATGCCGCCCTAGAGCGTCGTTTCCAGCCCGTGATGGTGGGCGAGCCGTCGGTAGAAGAAACCATCGAGATCCTGCACGGTTTGCGGGAGCGCTACGAGCAGCACCACAAGCTGCAAATCCTCGATACCGCTCTGGATGCAGCCGCAAAGCTCTCCGATCGCTACATCTCCGATCGCTTCTTGCCCGACAAGGCGATCGACCTGATTGACGAAGCCTCTTCGCGAGTGCGCTTGATCAATTCTCAGCTTCCCCCTGAAGCAAAGGAACTCGATCGCGAGCTGAAGCAGGTGCTCAAAGAAAAAGACGATGCCGTGCGCTCCCAGGACTTTGATAAAGCTGGAGAACTGCGCGATCGCGAGATGGAAATTAAGCAGCGAATTCGGGCGATCGCCGCAGCCAAGAAAGCCGAAATGGAGCAGCGGGACGAGTCTCCGGTGGTGGACGAAGAGGACATTGCCTACGTCGTCAGCTCTTGGACGGGGGTGCCGGTTTCCAAACTGACCGAATCCGAGTCCAATCGTCTCCTGCAAATGGAAGGCACGCTGCACACGCGCATCATCGGTCAGGACGAGGCGGTGAAAGCCGTGTCTCGCGCGATTCGACGGGCGCGGGTCGGCCTCAAAAATCCCAACCGCCCGATCGCGAGCTTCATCTTCTCTGGCCCCACGGGGGTTGGTAAGACTGAGCTGACCAAGGCCCTGGCAGCGTACTTCTTCGGCTCGGAAGACGCGATGATTCGCCTCGACATGTCGGAGTATATGGAGCGTCACACGGCTTCTAAGCTGATCGGCTCGCCTCCCGGCTACGTCGGCTACAGCGAGGGCGGTCAGCTCACCGAAGCGGTGCGTCGTCGTCCCTATACGGTCGTGCTGTTCGATGAGATCGAGAAAGCGCACCCCGATGTCTTCAACATGATGTTGCAGATTTTGGAAGACGGTCGCCTTACCGATGCCAAGGGTCGCACGGTGGACTTCAAAAACACCCTCTTGATCATGACCTCGAACATCGGCTCGAAGGTGATTGAGAAAGGCGGCGGTACGCTGGGCTTCGAGTTCGATAACGACGAAGGCGAAGCCACCTACAACCGGATTAAGTCGCTGGTGAACGAAGAGCTGAAGCAGTACTTCCGTCCCGAGTTCTTGAACCGTTTGGACGAAGTGATTGTCTTCCGTCAGCTCACCAAAGACGAAGTCAAGGATATCGGCGACCTGCTGCTGAAAGAGGTCTTCGAGCGCCTCGCCGCCGAAAAGAGCATCAAGCTGAGCGTCACCGAGCGCTTCCGCGATTTGATGGTGGAAGAAGGCTTCAATCCTAGCTACGGGGCGAGACCGTTGCGCCGCGCCATCCAGCGTTTGCTGGAAGACTACCTCGCCGAGGAAATCCTCTCCGGTCGCGTGCGCGAAGGCAGCGAAGCCACGCTCGACCTCGACGAAGACGGCAAGCCGAAAGTGCTGGTCGATGCGTCGGACCCTGAGGCTGAGAAAGTGTTGATTTCTCAGGGCGCGGATAGCTAAGTCTGATTTGGAATGGGGGGCGATCGCCTTTCGCTCTCCTTCTTTTTGAAGATTACTGTTGGCGACACCCTCTTTTTTCGGGATCGCGGCTCGGGGCACGGTGCTTCTTCGCTAGAGGTTCGTCCGCTTCGCATTCCCAATTCGTTATCGATAGAGACGCAAGGATTTCCCATGCACCTGCCTTTGGAAGCAGTTCAGGCTGGCTCTTACTACTCGGGTGGCGGCTCGGTTCGCACCCCTCCCCCAGATTTACCGTCGCTGTTGCTGCAAGAGCGCATCGTTTACTTGGGACTGCCCCTCGCCCAAGAAGCTGAGGCAAACGTGACCAAGCTGATCGTGGCGCAGTTGCTTTACTTGCAGTACGAAGATCGCAGCAAGCCGATTTTCATGTACATCAACTCGACGGGTACGTACAACTACGACACGGCGGCCTTCGCGATCGCCGACACGATGAACTACATCGCTCCTCCCGTTCACACCATTTGTTTGGGCAACGCGATCGGGATGGCGGCGATGCTGCTGGCGGCGGGCGAGAAAGGCCATCGCGCTAGCCTTCCCCACGCCACGATTACGCTGCACCAGCCGTTCGGCGGCGCGCAGGGGCAAGCGTCAGATATTCAAATCCGCACGAAGGAGCTGCTGACCATCAAGCACATGATGGTGGATCAGTTGCACTACACGACGGGTCAAGACAAAGAGCGCATCAGTAGCGACATCGAGCGCTTCTACTACCTCACCCCCGACGAAGCCAAAGAGTACGGCATCATCGACCAGGTGTTGTCCAGCCGCAAAGAGCTGCCCGCACCGATGGTCGGGGCGGCGGTGTAGGCGATCGCCTCTCCATTCTGAAAAAACACTCTCAATTTCATTCATTCCCGTTTGCAAGGAGTTCCCCCATGCCCATCGGAGTTCCCAGCGTTCCCTATCGTTTGCCCGGGGAAACCTACACGCAGTGGATCAGCATCTACAACCGCCTCTACCAAGAGCGCATCATTTTCATTGGCGAACCGATTGACGACAACATCGCCAACAACGTCGTCGCCGTGATGCTGTATCTCAACTCCACCGACCCTGGCAAAGACATCCTCATGTACATCAACTCGCCCGGCGGTTCGGTGTCCGCAGGTCTGGCGATTTACGACACGATGCAGCACGTTAAGAGCGACATCGTCACCGTTTGCGTCGGCTTGGCCGCGTCGATGGGAGCGTTCTTGCTCTCGGCAGGTACTCCCGGCAAGCGCATCGCATTGCCCCACTCCCGCATCATGATTCACCAGCCTTCGGGCGGCGGCATGCGCGGTCAGGCCACCGATATCGCCATTCAAGCCAAAGAAGTGCTGCGGGTGAAGCGCAGTCTGAATTCGATTTTGGCGCAACACTCCGGTCAGCCATTGGAGAAGATCGAGCGGGACGTAGAGCGCGACTATTACATGTCGGCAGCAGAAGCAAAAGACTACGGCCTCGTGGACAAGGTGATTGAAGATCGATCGCTTTTAGAAGCCGCCAGCTAGTCCGAATCGGGAAAATCTACGAGGCGATCGCGTTCGAGCTAGGGCGCGATCGACTTTACGATCTGAAGGTTGCATTCACGAGATTTCATGCTGAAACTCTACGGCGGGCAACGCAGCCGCGCTTCCATCGTCCAGTGGTATTTGGAAGAACTGGGGGTTCCCTACGAATTCTGCACGCTGGATATGGGCGATCGCCGAGAACACCGTCAGCCGGACTTTTTAGCGATTAACCCAATGGGAAAAGTCCCCGCGATCGCCGATGGCAACTTCAAGCTGTGGGAGTCGGGGGCAATTCTGCTCTATTTGGCCGAGAAATACGACGAACCCGACATGTCGGTCGAGCAGCGATCGCTTTACAACCAGTGGATTTTGTTCGCGAACGCCACGCTGGGGCCGGGGATCTTCGTAGAGGCCAGTCGAGAGAAAGAAACGCCGCGATTGATGAAGCCGCTGAACGATATCTTAGATCGCCAGCAGTTCGTGGCCGGTTCCAGCTTCACCGTGGCTGACGTGGCGGTGGGCTCGATCCTGGCTTACATGCCGATGTTGTTGAAGCTCGATTTAAGCGAGTACGCAGCGGTCGATCGCTACATTAAATCGCTGTCCGAGCGGGCAGCATTTCGCAAAGCTATTCTCAAACTCTGAGATAGGTGAGAGAAAAACCTAGGGCTGAGTGGGGATTTTGGGTAGCCAGCGCTCGATCGTTGCGGCAAGGCGATCGCGGGTGACGGGCTTGGTGAGGCAGTCATCCATGCCTGCATCAAAACACTGCTGTCGTTCTTCTTCGCCGTCGTGGGCGGTCAAAGCGATCACGATCGGGCGGGTGTCACTATCGCGCTGGCGCAGGGCTCGTGTGGCTTCGTAGCCGTCCATCTCGGGCATTTGGCAGTCCATCAAGATGAGGCCGTAGGGGGTGCGATCGCAGCATTCCAGGGCTTCTCTACCATTGGCGGCGACATCTGCGGAGTAACCCAAGCTTGAGAGCAGTCGCGCGCCGATTTTTTGGCTAACGCGGTTATCTTCGACGAGTAGAACGTTGAGTGAGGACACGGCACAAGCGCCCGTATAACGCTGCATCGGTGAATCGCAATATGGACCCGAATCACCCCGACATCGGGGGAGCAGAGTGCAGCGACGGTCGCACCTGACTCGGTTCAGACCTCACCCTAGTCGATTTCTGGCGAGAGGATAACCGAAATTGTGACGAGACGTTACGGGGTGTGGCAGAGCGTTGCATTGCCTAGCGATCGCGAAAGCGTCGTTTGATCGCTCGAAGCGTCGGAATAGCTGCAATGTAAGCGATCGCGGCAGCAGTGATCCCGACGACGAAACTGCCGGTGAACATGACTGCGATGAAGTCGGCTCCCATCTGCGTCAAATCGTCAAACGAGGGACGCTCGGTAAATTGGAACTGCAGCGCTCGCACCCCCAGAACCCGCTTGCCCACTTGGAAGTTGAACGCATAGATGGGTACGTAAGTGAGAGGATTGCTCACCCACGTCGCCGCCGCCGCCGCGAGTTTATTGCCGCGAATTAGGGTTGCGAACAATACGGAAACAATCGTTTGAAACCCAAAGGCGGGAAACATGCCTGCAAATACCCCAACTGCTAGGCCGCGCGCAATTTCAGCGGGCGTGGCCTGCAAGCGGAGGAGCCGCAGGTAAAAATATCGCAGAACGCGCAACGGCTTCATCCCGAACACGCGGTATTGAGGGGCAGGAGGGGGCGGAGAGGAGCGGTACACCATGACAAATCGTGGGTTCGAGCGGTAGGGCGGGCCCCGCTACGTGCGTCCGATTGACGACGGTGCGATCGCGTGCCAGTGAACTTATCTTTTCTTAACGCTATCGCGGTCTGGCCTCCGAGACCAGTAGAATTGCGCGATCGCGCAGGATCTTGAAACAGCTCGGGAACGCGAGTGCGTCCGAGCGAGTTGACGGCAGGTATTCAGCGAGAGAGAACTCCCCGGGTAAGATTCGAACTTACGACCAATCGGTTAACAGCCGACCGCTCTACCACTGAGCTACCGAGGATTGCGTATATGAATTTAACAGTTTCAGACGACTCATGGCAACTCTTTTTTCGCGAACGTTGCCGCCGGTCGTGGAACCGAAGTGTCAGGAAGCGTGAAAGCGGGATGCAAAGGGAGATCGCTGACGCAAATTCTCACCCAGACCTTAGGCGGCGGGCTGGGGGGCGATTTGCCGCTGGACAAATTGGGCGATCGCCTCTAACCCCGACTGCGTTTTCAGGTTGGAGAACACGAACGGCTTCTCGCCGCGCTGCTGCTTTGCGTCTCGTTCCATCACGTCTAGATCGGCTCCTACCATTGGGGCGAGGTCGATTTTGTTAATCACGAGCAAGTCCGATTTCGTGATGCCGGGGCCACCTTTGCGCGGGATTTTATCGCCTGCGGCTACGTCGATGACGTAAATGGTGACATCCACGAGTTCGGGGCTAAAGGTGGCGGCTAGGTTATCGCCGCCGCTTTCGACGAACAGCAAGTCCAGGCGATCGAATGTCTGCTCTAAAGTCTCGATCGCCACCAAATTGATCGAAGCGTCTTCACGGATGGCGGTGTGGGGACAGCCTCCGGTTTCTACGCCCACAATGCGATCGCTGCTCAACGCTTGAGAGCGAACTAAAAACTGAGCGTCTTCGCGCGTGTAAATATCGTTGGTGACGACGGCGATTTCGTAGCGCTCGCGCAGCAGTTTGCACAGGGCATCCACCAGCGCGGTTTTGCCCGACCCGACCGGCCCTGCCACTCCCACCCGCAACGCATTGGCTGACATTGCTTCACTCCACATTCGACTTGAAACGGCACTCAACTTTGAAACAGCCGCACGGTTTGGGTTTCGTGCTGACTGCTGGCAAGCGCCACGCCCCAGCTACAGCTACTAAGCTCGGCATCTTCTAGTGCGATAACTTTAGCA
>JBCBTL010000157.1:0-6305 GCA_039818705.1 Cyanobacteria bacterium J06639_1 | reverse complement strand
TCCGTTTGAGGAACTCGTGAAGGCGGCGATCGCTCGGGGGAAGAGAGGACAAGAGCGATCGCCCCTCTTCTCAATGGCTGAGGAGGCGATGGCAGCGTGCTAGAAACCTGTACGATTCTGACGGCGGCGGCCAACGCAACCATGAAGCCGATTCACCATTGGATGCTCGTCATCCTCGCGCCGGAAAATTACAATGCGTGGTTGCTGACAGAAAAGCGAGACGCAAGAGAATGAGGAGCGCTTCTTCACCCCATTGATGACGAGTGGGTATCCGCCTCTCCTGTCTCCACCTCCCCCTTCTCCACAACATTCAATAGTCCTCGCAATAATGCGATGCCAGTACGGTGTTGATGACTGGCCAGATCGATTGTGAAACCGCATATTCGGTTGACCGATCTACGACTACTCGGTCAAACCTCTTTGCCCTCTTTGCTTCGCCATCAGATGCTTCGTGAGGTGAGTGAGAGCCCGAGCCATATCCTGTTGCTGGTCGGTATCCAGATTAGCCATCAATTCCTCGAGGTGTTCCCTTTGAACCTTGGCCGCTCGGACAAACACGGCATCACCTGCAGGAGTTAGTTCCACCAGTGTTGAGCGCCTGTCTGTGGGGTGCGGACGACGGGCGGCTAAGCCATCCCCTTCTAAACCATCAACCAAAGTCGTGATGTTCCGCTTGGTCACTGAGAGACGTTCCGCCACTTCGACCATCGAGAGCGCACCACCCTGCTTCAAAGCTTGCAAAATCTGAAAGCGAGCCGGAGACATATTCACTTCAGCCAAACCATCGCGCAAAAACCGCATAAAGGGCGGAACGAATTGACAAATTGCGTCGGCTGGAGATGGCGTCATTATTCACTTCAACATCGTGTACATGTACACTATGAAGATGTACATCACTTATGCTGTGCATAAGTACATGTATCGTACACAAGGCCTAGCAAATGAGAGAAACCGATGCAAGCTGGACTGTGATTACAGGGTCGACAGGCGGTATAGGCAGCGAGATCGTCAAAAAACTTGCTGCGCGTGGGGATGCCATGATTTTGGTGAATCGGTCAGAAGCGAAAGCCGATGCTCAGCGTTCCGACATCCATGTCACGCATCCAGAGTTGAGCATTGAATTGGTGACTGCCAATCTCTTCGACACCGCGCAGATTGCTGCAGCTACTGACAAGATCGATGCGTTGCCTGGTCGGATCGATGCTCTCTACAATAGTGCGGGCGTACTAACGGCGAAAAAAGTCCTTAGCGTACAAGGGTTCGAGTCGCATTTCGCTGTAAACACACTGGCGCCTTACCAACTGATCCAGAACCTGCGTGCAAAGATGGCGCGGCCATTGAGCGAGACCCCTGCCACGATCGTGAATTTTTCATCCAGTGCAATAACGTCGCTTAAAACACTGGATTTGGACAACCTCACCAATCCAGAACAGGTTGGTGGTCTGATGAGCACCTACGCACAGACTAAGTTGGCGGTGACTGCGTTGGCTCCAGCGCTCGCAGACGAGTTAAAGCCGGATAATATCCTGATCCGGGCGATCGATCCTGGACCGACCAAATCTGCGATGACAACCGGAGGGAATTCGGGGATGCCAAAACTCTTGGCATGGCTTGCACCGCTGCTCTTTAGTCCTGCGGATAAGCAGGCAGCCAAAGTGGTCGATAGCGCCGATCCGTCTGCGTTTGATGGAGGTTCGGGGATTTACGTTGCTAATTTGAAGAAAAAGAAAATGCCAGCAGCCGCAGCAGACGTAAAGACGCAGAGAGACCTCGTTGCGTTGCTCAACAGTTTGCTCTAAGGGCCGTCATCATCTAGAGCGAGAAAGCTTCTAGAGTACCAGATTCAGCTCCTAGCTAGTTTCATAGGATAGAGCGCGAAACGGCTAAACCCACGGCGCTTTGGTCTTTAATTGATGAAGCGCCCTATCGGCTTTGTAGCGCTGCACCTGAATAGTTTGAGTGAGGCCAGTTTTTAAGTTCGTGACCTGTCTTGGTCTAGTTATTTACTAGGCTGCATCTTTGATACTTTCATATAATCACGCAACACACGGTGTACGAGAGTTGCAGACACATAGAATAATGTGAAGCCAATTAGAGGATGCAGCACCTCTAAAGGCAGCGGAGTTTTGAGATGAATGCTGCAAAACTGAAGTCCAAGCAATACAGGTAGACTACCAGCGAGCGATCGCACTTTGTCTGAGAATGGGGCAATCAATGACCCCATCAGCAATATTAGCGACAGCCCACCGTAGCCTCGCACTAGCCACACATGAATAGTCCACCAAGCCGGATCGGTGAAGTAGGCAACACCAACCGTTAATATCTGGGCAATTAGGGAGCATCCACTTAAGGCGAGAAGCTATGCAGAGCGACCCAAAGCATAGGCTCCATTGAGATAGGCACACCTGACATTGAGCATGGCATTGACCCTCTCGCCATCCCATTGCGCGCCTGAGAGTTTCATCCGATGAGCTATCTGCTTGATGGCCGACTCCACTGCCCCCGACCCAATCGGGGCGATCTGCTCCGCCTGCACGTACTCGTAATTGACCAGCCGATGGCGATGACGCTCCAGATACGCCACAAAATTGTGCGCTTGTCGTCCCGTATGGGTCTCAAAGCGAGCTACCGCACTGTGCCATCGACCTCGCCATAAGTCTGATTGCGCCTGCTGCAACCGTTTGAGCGAACCTTCCACTTTGTAGAGATTCTCCTTGAGGTGATACCAATCGAGAATCTCGACGCGCTGCTCGCGGGTGGCTAAGTGCGAAATGAACTTCCAGACCCCCACATGAGCGTCCCCCAGACAGACCAATGGCGCACTCATCGGTTGGCTGTTGACCCAATCGTGCAAGGTCAGTGGGTCGCGAAACCTCGCTCCGTAGTAGATGCCCGAAAGGCGTACAGCGGTGTAGTCGCGCCACTCACAGGCGTCTCCGATGGGTGTCCGCAAGCGCACTTTACCTCCATCGACACAAACGTCCGCCAGCGTCTGTTTGCACTCGGGCAGGCTCAGCTCCTGTCGCTGCACCAATGCGTGCTGAGTGGAGTGACCGACTCGAACTCCCACGAGCAACTCGATGTCTCGTTCGGCTTGGGCAAAGGAGCTTTGCGCACTCAGATTCAAGCAGCACTTCTCCAGCAGCGGACTCAATCGGGTTCTCGGGCGCAACTGGAGTCGTTCGGCTTGAGCTTGGGTAAGAGCGAACTGTCCGACGCAGCTGCGGAGTTGGCGGGGCTTGCCGAGGCTTGTCCCTGTGCTTTGTTGGATAAAAAAACGGCAAATTGAGGGCCGACGTGAGTGAGCATTTGGCGGCGCACTTGGGTCTCTATGGCCTCCAAGTCGGTCAATGTAGCGGGGTCGCTATCGGCGTAGAGAATCGCAGCAGCTTCTTGGAGGCAAGCTTGCAAGCGCGCTTGTTGCTCGGGAGACATGGTTGCTGGCTCCATGGGCGGACGAGGATTCCACCACTATCGCTCCTGTCGCCCTATTTGCCTAAACTGGATGCTCCCGGTTTATTGCGCAGCGAAGGAAAAGAATACGTCGTTCGCGAAGTAGACGTGATGCACTTCCTACACAACGTTTAATCGCAGACTTTTAGCGGTTTCTCAATGCTTCTTTAGCATCAGATGAAAGTGCATTAAATTCCGAACACGTAATGTCAGGCGGAAGAGAATTAATCTCTCTCAGAACGACTTCAAAATACAGCGTTGAATTAGGAGGAATATTCGGTCTTCCCCGATCGCCATAAGCCAAATCGGGTGGAATGGTGAGCGATCGCTTTCCGCCAACGCCAATACCGGGAATCCCTTCCTCCCAACCCTGAATCACCTGCCCAACACCGGGGCAATACTCAAATGGCTCTCGCAACAAGAGTTGATCGTCACGCCCTCGCTCGAGCTGGGTATTATTGCTGTAAGAGCTGTCAAATACAGTGCCATTCTCGTCACTGAGTCTGCCAATGTAATCGATTCTCACTGAATCTTGGCCGGGACGAGGCGTCGTCCCATTCCCAACGACCCAGTCTCGATATTGCAAGCCTGAATTAGTTGTGATGATTGGAGGCTCAGCACTAAACACACCAATCTTCACAGCATCGATCTCATTTGCTTCTATCGCGTCCGCATCACCCAGCAACACGCCCGCAACAGCAGCCAAGTTATCAGCATTGCGTTCATTCTTGGGCAGATTCAGCGCAGCCAACACCACAGCAACATCAAGGGTATCGATGCTTTCTGGAGCAGAGACATCCACTTCTGCTTGCAAAAAGGCCATCGTTTTCGGATCAATAACGAATTCTCCCCCTGACAATCGACTTGATGCAACGGCAAGATTTCTAAACGCTAGCTCTCTAGCCTCTTCCTCATTGAAAAAATCTTCAAGTGTCTGGGAATCTAGGGACGCATAAATTTGAACGAGAGCTGCATCCACAAGAGTCATCTGACTTGCATTACCCTGAAATATCAACGAGACAGACTCTCCCGATGTCTCGACCGCAGTGTTACGGCTTGAAACTGGCGCGATCGCCATCTCATTTGACGTACCGCAAGATGACAGCGCTGCTAATGCCAAAACTCCTGCCAATATTTTGCGCTGGTATCTAAGACCAATCACAACCTTCACTCTCCCCACAAAAGTTGTGCGATCGCGTTCGTATTCAAAGTTCAGTTCAAGCATGCGGAAAAGATCCGCAACCTCCTCAATTATCCAGCAACCGGTTCCAAAATGGCTTGCAAACGCTTGCGAAATTCACCTTTCATGTGACCGCCTTTTACTTCACCCAACACGGTAAATTCACCTTCGGGTTCTTCGCAGACGAGATAGGTTGGCCAACCCATTTGAGACTTATCGGGGTATTGAGAAATTAAGATGTCACGATATTTGCGGTAAGTTTTCGTATCTTGCATTTTGACATCAATGAAAGCCAGACCGAGTTCTTCGGCGACTTTGCTATCGTAATTCGCCATCCGATGGCAGATGCCGCAGTCTTCAGACGAGAACTTTACTACTGTCTTAGCCATCGTCACCTATTCTCCCTTCCGCGCCCGTTTGGAGCCAACTTTTTCAAGATATCACGACATTCGTGAAGAAATGCAACACGCACTGTTGCACCTGTAAGCCAGTCCAGAAGGGTGCTAGAGGATTTTCTCTAAGCCATAGACTAACTGTTTGAGCTGAATCACTTTGCGGATGCCCAGCAGCACTCCTGGCATGTATGCCTCGCGATCGCTGGCATCGTGCCTGATCGTCAGCGTCTGGCCGAGACCGCCAAAAATCACTTCTTGATGCGCCAACAACCCGGGTAAGCGAATGCTGTGAACCCTCACGTTTTCACCGACGATGCCGCCTCGAACTCCAGACACCGTCTCGGTTTCTTTCACTTTGGCGGGATTGTATTGCTTGCCCAACTCGCTTAGCATTTCTGCTGTCTTGAGGGCAGTACCGCTGGGCGCGTCTGCTTTTTGGTCGTGATGCAACTCGATAATTTCGACGTGATCGAAGTATTTCGAGGCTTGAATCGCCATTTGCTGCATCAAAATCACCCCGATCGCGAAGTTCGGCGCGATCAGACAGCCAGTACTGGCTTTATCTGCAAATTCAGCGAGCGAATCGATCTGTTTGAGGCTCAATCCCGTCGTACCCACCACCGGGCGCACGCCGTAAGCGATCGCCGCCCGAATGTTCTCATACACCGAATCCGGATGGGTAAAGTCCACCATCACCCCGAGCTGCGGCTCTTGTGCCAAAGATGCCATCAGCACTTCTAAATCGTTAGTCACCGGGATTTCGAGCGGCCCACACCCGGCCAATTCCCCCACGTCATCGCCGAAATGAGAGCGATCGACCGCCCCCATCAACTCCATATCGTCCGCGCCAGCCACCGCCCGGATGACGGCCAGCCCCATCTTGCCCGTCGCACCGTTTACGACTACCGGAATCGGAGCTGCCATCGTTTTCTCCAAGCTGTTGCAATCGTCAAATCCACTCTAAAACTTCGGGTTCCCCTTTGCAGCGATCGCCTTTCGCCCCCGAACACGATCGATAAACTGTCTGGCCGTTCGTCCTGAAAATCCGTTTTGCTGTTGCGCCCACTTCAGCGCTTCGCTGCGGAGCGTGTCGCTATCGTCGTCGAGCTGGAACTGACGGGCTAGGTGTTCAACGGCGGCGAAGTAATCGGCTTGCATTAATGGCGAAAAGGTGAGGGTGAGGCCGAAGCGATCGCTCAATGAAAGCTTTTCCTGAATCGTATCCCAGGCCTGAATTTCATCGGCATCTTTCGGTCGAGGTCGCTCATCAAAAAATT
>JBCBTL010000156.1:0-6351 GCA_039818705.1 Cyanobacteria bacterium J06639_1 | reverse complement strand
TCGGATACTTGCTCTACGGCCCGCTGTCCAACGGCGCGACCACTCTCATGTTCGAGGGCGCGCCCCGCAAAGCCAACCCCGGCTGCATGTGGGATGTCATCGAACATGAGAGTGGTCGCGCCGTTGGACAGCGGGCCGTAGAGCAAGTATCCGATGAAAAGTCATTTGACAGACATGACAAAAACAGGCCGCAGGGACAGAGGTAATGGCGAGGTGTGCGCCCTCCAACATCGTGCCTGCCGCGACGATATCGAACGCAAACTTAAAGCATCAATGACCACCCCTGACAACTCCCCGACGTCAAGCTGAAGCTGATGGATGCGCTCCGCTCTTGCCGCTTTCGCTCGGGCGATCGCGATCTCCGAGACAGATTCCATCACACTCACTTCATGCACGAGCGATCGCCCGAGCGTATCCCTTTTTTGGCGACAAACTCGATACCCCCAAAAGCACTTCCAAACACGACAGCGCCCGCGCCATGCCCCGTTCGGCCAACAGCGAGAGGCGATCGCTCACCTCGAAATTGGCTCCCGGAACCGTAATCCACCACGCCTGGGGCGCGCGCCCGTACAACGCTCGGGTGAGAGCCAACAGCGATCGCGGGTCGCTCGCATGTTCGCCCAGACGTGACGATGCTGACGGGTACAGCGTGGTCAACTGCACGCCGCGCGGACACACCTCACGATCGATACAGGCATCGATAAACACGGCCAGGTCGGCACGGTGCAGTTCGTCCACGATTTCGGGGGTGAGTTGGGGAACGGCGAGCGATCGCACCTGAGGCAAGTGCCACTCTGCGACGGTGGCAGCAATCCGAATGCCGATGGCATCGTCACCGCGCAATGCATTGCCGTACCCAATCGTGACGATTCGCCGAGGCGAACCGGGGAGCTTTGCGATACTTTCCATAGATAACGTCTCAACTTGGGTTGGCAATGACGGTTCGGGTAAGAATGAGGCAGCTTGCAGACCTACTTTCTCCGCAACCTCACCTAGAAGCATAAGTAAGGAATTTGGGGAATTCGTGAGGCTCGGCCACGCAAACCAGCGTGACTGAATCGCCGTCACGACATCCTCAACTCGTCTTGATGTAATCAATGCCAAAGGCTTAGCCCATATCAGTTCGGCATGGGAGGTAGATGAAGCCATGTTTGACTCTGTGAGTGCAAACGCGATCGCGGCTGATGACGTGTGCAGGCGCTACGCAACGGGCGAACGAACCTTTCCACACGCAGATCTAGCTGGCAAGAACCTCCGACGAGCCCATTTGGTTGGGGCAGACTTACGCGGAGCCAATTTGACAGCAGCAGATCTCCGAGGTGCCAATTTGACAATGGCAAATCTCTCGGGAGCCAACCTCCGAGGCGCACAGTTGGGTCGCCCCCAACCACAACGCACGGACGCGATCGGGACGATACTATTCGGCCTCATTTTGATGGGCAGTGCTGTGTGGGGGGCGATCTATCGCGGAGTGATGCTCGTCAGTGCCTTGGTTTGGGGGGTGATTTTTGGCGAATCGATTGCAGTAACGCGATCGCACGCTCGACTGACCAACTTGAGTGGAGCCGATTTGCGAGGCGCAGATCTCACCGACGTCGTCGGTCGCGGTATCTTCACAAATGCCACCTACGACAGCTCGACGCGGTTCGATCCCGAATTCGATCCGATTCAGATGAACATGCGCGCTGCCGAAGATGGGTTGAGTCTCTAGTGAGTTTTCTCCTCTTGGAAGGCTCCCATCCGAGAGAGGAGAACCCTATTCAACATCCTCCCAACCGTCACCAAAGTTTCCACACATTATTTTTTTAAGATCGGTTTAGGAAGGAGAGGAGTGGGACTCGTACCTACTTCACAGGAACGCACCTATCGTTCGAAAACTGCTTGTGAAGTTAGCGCGTTGTCCTGCAAATCCGAGGAGAAATGATCGTGCTTGACTCTCACTACGACGACTTTATGCGTCTGTCTGAATTCCCGCTCGAACCAGAGAAGACAGACGTGACTCGAACTGCAACTGTGGCAGAACGCTCCGGACGAGAAACCGCGATCGCGATCGTTCTGCAGGAAGGCTTGAAAGCTCACGTGAACGCAGGCAGTCGATTGGCCGAACGCTGGCGCGGCGCGATCGCGTTGCTGTTGTGGGCTGACGCCAACGGCTCGGCGATCACCCTAGCATAACCCTCGCGAGCGAATGACTAGAGGATCGAACCATGCGTAGATTTCATAATCGTCGCGAAGCAGGTCGGTTGCTTGCCACTGAAATAGCTCGCTATGCCAAATGCCCCACCGCGATCGTGCTGGGGTTACCTCGCGGTGGCGTTACGGTGGCGTACGAAATTGCCAAAGCCCTCGACCTGCCGCTGGGCATCTGTTTGGTGCGCAAGTTAGGCGTACCCTGGCATCCTGAATTAGCGATGGGTGCGATCGCCGCTAATGGCGTGATGGTGCTCAATTCTGATGTCATCACCTCGCTCGGCATTGCCAAGGCCGATATCGATGCTGTGGCCGCCGCTGAACGTCAAGAACTCGCCCGTCGCGAGCGAGCGTATCGGGGCGATCGCCCTGCGCCCGATCTCGCAGGCAAAACGGTCATCGTGGTGGATGACGGCATCGCGACGGGCTCTAGTTTGCGCGCGGCTCTAACTGTCCTACGCCAGCAATCCCCTGCCCGGATCGTCGTAGCCGTGCCAATGATGCCTGGCGAAACACACGCGCTCTTGCATCACGAGACGGACGAACTTGTCTGCCTGCTCCAACCCGTACCGTTCTTTGCGATCGGTGCGTGGTACGAACATTTCGAGCAAGTGTCTGATGCCGAAGTAAAAACACTCCTCCAACGAGCGAATCCGTCAGAACTGAGATCCGGACTCCACTCTTTTCGAGAGTCACTTCAACTCGCGAATCAGCCCAGCGATTCTGTTCTGCCTTTGCGGAATTGAACGTAAGCGCTACTCTTCCCCAATCTCGGCGAAGCGGATTGGGGAAGGATTTCGTCACCACAGCCAAGCTGTGGAGCTTGAGCAGACACACAATATCTTGGGGTTTGAGCGCCGGAGGACTTGAGAGGGTCACGGCGATACCAAAAGCTCGAATATACTAGATTTGAGCTTTGTCAGACCATCTCATCCAAAGAAGTGAGAGGGTTCGTTCGCCCAGCCGGGCTGGAAGGTTTGCAGGGCGTGGGTGTATTGGGCGCGCTCGAATTGATCGGGGGCGGGGCAATATTTTTGGCTCATCGTGCCCTGCATTTGCTGTACCGAAATGTACTCGTGTTGCTCCATCCACTCGCGCATTTCTCGCTCGATGACGCGAATGCGATCGATGCCGTGGCGCATGAGTACAGAGCAAAGCATCGTGACACTCGCCCCTGCCATCAGCATGGCGATCGCATCTCGACCCCTATGAATGCCGCTGGTGGCGGCGAAATCCACTTCGATTTGACCGTAGAGCATGGCAATCCAGCGCAGCGGCAGTCGCATCGATTGGGGCGTGCTGAGGAGTAGATTGGGTCTGACTTCCAGCGCGTCGATGTTGATGTCGGGTTGATAGAAGCGATTGAACAAGACGAGGCCGTTCGCGCCTGCGTCGGCGAGGCGTTTTGCCATGTTGCCCGTGTTGCTGAAAAAAGGACTGAGTTTGACGGCTACCGGAATCTGCACTGCTGATTTCACCGATCGCAGAATATCCACGTACTCCTGCTCGATCGCGTCTCCTGGCCGATCGATATCCGTGGGCACGGAGTAGACATTGAGTTCCAGCGCGTCGGCTCCGGCTTGCTCGATTTGTTTGGCGAAGCTCGTCCAGCCGCCGACGGTGGAACCGTTTAGGCTGGCGATGACGGGCACACTCACCATCTCTTTGGCGGCGCGGATGTGATTGAGATAGGTTTCGGGGCCGACGTGGAACATGTCGGGATCGGGGAAATAGGTGAGGGCTTCGGGGAAGCTTTCGGTGCCGTGGGTGGTGTGGTGGTGCAGGGCGAGCCGATCTTGACGGAGTTGTTCTTCAAATAGGGAATGCAGCACGATCGCGGAAGCGCCTGCGTCTTCGAGCTGCTTGACGCGATCGATAGTTTCCGTGAGGGGAGCAGAGGCCGAGGGGACGAGGGGGGTGCGGAGCGTCAGACCTAGGTAGCGGGTGGTCAAGTCCATGATGGTGTCTCGCAAAGATTCAAGGTGAGGTAGCTAGGCGTGGTGTTGCCGAATGGCTGCGCGCAAGGCGTCACGTTCGGAGTCGCCGTAGCCGTTGGTGCTTTCAAGGTGGCGCGAGGCCAAATACTGATACAGTTCCCAGCGTGCTTTCACATCTGCTTGCGCGATCGCCAGTAGGCGTTTGGCGGCTTGGGGTTGGGTGCGCGTCAGCATTTTGAAGCGGTTTTCGGCATACATCGACTCGGCCACGGGCAGTTTGGGGGTGCGACTGTCGAGGACGAGGGGGTTGAGTCCTTCGTTAACGCGATCGGGATGGTAGCGGTAAAGCAACCAGCGCCCGGAATCGACCACCGCTTTCTGCTGCCGCATGCCTTTGCTCATGTCGATGCCGTGGGCGATGCAGTGGGAGTAGGCAATAATCAGCGACGGGCCGTCGTAGGCTTCGGCTTCCAGAAACGCTTTGAGGGTGTGCTCGTCTCGCGCTCCCATGGCAACGCTGGCGACGTAGACGTTGCCGTAGGTCATCGCCATCAAGCCCAGGTCTTTCTTGGCGGAGGATTTGCCCCCCGAGGCGAATTTTGCCACTGCCGCGCGCGGGGTGGCTTTGGACATTTGGCCGCCCGTGTTGGAATACACCTCGGTATCGAGCACGAGGACGTTGATGTTGCGATCGCTCGCCAAGACGTGATCGAGGCCGCCGTAGCCGATGTCATACGCCCAGCCATCCCCACCGATCGCCCAAACGCTTTTTTTCACCAAATAATCGGCGAGAGATTCGAGGGTGGCGAGTTTGGCGTGCAAAGTGGGAGCGGCATCGGTTTTGACTTCAGAAATCGCGGAATGAAGCCACTGTTTGAGCAGGGACACGCGATCGCGTTGCGCCCAAATATCCGCTTCGTCTTTCTGAGGATTAGTGAGAATCTCGTCTGCCAAAAACTTGATATATTCGCCCGCTTTGACAGAGCGATCGGCGACGTAGCGCAGCAACTCGGCAGCGTATTCCGCTTGCTTGTCGATCGCCACTCGCAATCCCAAACTAAATTCGGCATTGTCTTCAAACAGCGAATTCGACCAAGCGGGGCCGCGTCCTTCCGCGTTTTGCGTCCAAGGAGTTGTCGGCAAATTACCGCCGTAGATGGAGGAGCAACCCGTGGCGTTGGCAACCACCATGCGATCGCCAAAAAGTTGCGTCGCCAGTTTCAGATAAGGCGTTTCTCCACATCCCGCACACGCTCCCGAGAATTCAAACAAGGGCTCTTGCATCTGCTGGTGCTTGATTTTCGTCAAGTGAAGCTGAGCGCGATCGGGGTTGGGAATTTGCTGGAAGTAATTCCAGTTCTCCCGCTCAGCATCGCGCAGCGGGTGCTGTGGCTTCATATTGATGGCTTTGAGGCTCGGTTGTGCCTTATTTTTGGCCGGACACACGTCCACGCAAACGCCACAGCCCGTGCAGTCTTCCGGCGAAACTTGCAGCGTGAACTTCTTGCCTTGCCAGTCCGGATCGCGGGCATCCGTCAGCTTGAACGTGTCTGGGGCGTTGTCTACCCATTCCGGCTCGTACACCTTGCTGCAAATGACGGCGTGCGGACAAACCATGACGCACTTACCGCACTGAACGCAAACATCCGCATCCCATTCAGGAATCTCGCGAGCGATGTTTCGCTTTTCCCATTTCGCCGTCCCCGTGGGATACGTACCGTCGGCGGGGAGCGCGCTCACGGGGAGGTCGTCACCGCACTTCGCCACCATCTTCCCCAACACCTCACGCACGAAGGCTGGGGCAGTATCGGGGATAGGCGATCGCATGTCCGACCCGGATTCGCCATCAGAGAGTTTGTCCGGCACGTCGATCTCGTGCAGGTGAGCCAGGGCGCTATCCACTGCTTTGACGTTCATGGCCACGATTTCGGGGCCTTTGCGACTGTAGGTTTTCTCGATGGAGCGTTTGATCGCGGCGATCGCCTCTTCCTTCGGCAGCACGTTTGCCAATGCAAAGAAACAGGTCTGCATGACGGTATTAATGCGTCCGCCCATGCCTGCCTCGCGGGCGACTCGATGGGCGTTGACGGCATAAACCTTGAGGTGTCTGTCCAGCACGATCTGCTGCAGCGATCGCGGCAATCGCATCCAGGTTTCTTCCGAGGCGAACGGACTGTTGAGCAGGACGATTCCCTCAGGAACGATGGCCTCTAGTACTGGATAG
>JBCBTL010000155.1:0-6366 GCA_039818705.1 Cyanobacteria bacterium J06639_1 | reverse complement strand
GCGCCTCGTAGTTGGCAAACTCATCAAAGCTTGCCGCCGCTGGCGCTAAGAGCACCGTGTCGCCAGCTTCGGCGAGCTGCCGCGCCCGCGCGTATTCTCTGGCCTCGATGTACTGCGTGGCGCGTTCGATGGGAACGGCACTCTGAATTTTGAGGCCGATTTCGCGCCAGCTCGATACCAATCTGCGATCTAACGCCTGTTGAGCCGCCCCTGAGGTTAAGTGCGTTTGCAGTTCAGCGGCTTGCTGAATGGCCGTGCCCACCGGCGTCAGGTCGTCCCGCGCCAGCGATCGCTCGACCCGCGCCAAACTCTGTTCCACCTGTTGCAGTTCGGCAAAATCCCAAAATACCCGCAGCGCCGCCGCTACGGAGAGGGCGATCGCCGCACCCGCCGTCACGATGCGGATCGCTCGCATGCGATTGCCGCGCCACCCAGTGATGACTTTCTCCATGTCTGCCGCTCGGCCTCCTACCGTTTGTTCGCCGCGCCCTCAGAGTCAGACTCTATCCTAGAAGGTGACTCGGCTTCGGGTCTGCGTTGCATCGAGTACGAATGGTTATGTCTGTTCCGTCTGAATCGGTCTCGTCTGAGTCGGCCTCGTCTGAGTCGGCCTCGTCTGAGTCGGTCTCGTCTGAATCGGTCGTGCGCGATCGCGCCTTCGGCCTGGTTCCGATCGTGCCAGCCAGCGGCGATCGCCCCCATCACTACCTGATTATTTTGCACAACAAAGGCCACTGGGCATTTCCGAAAGGCCATCAAGACGACGGCGAAACCGCCCTCGAAACCGCCTGTCGCGAGTTCGAGGAAGAAACGGGATTGACCGATTACACGCCCGTCCCCGAGTTGACATTTTCAGAGTCGTATCAATTCAAAACCCGCCAGGGAACTCTCGTCGAGAAAACCGTGCAGTACTTCGCCGCTGTCGTGCCGACCGACGAGAATGGCGACTTTCCGCCAGCCACCGTTCAGGCGGAAGAAGTCTCCGACTATCGCTGGAGTTCTGCCGCAGAAGCCGCCCGAACCATTACGTTTGACGGCGCGCGCCAGGTGCTGCAAGAGTGCGATCGCGCCATCACTCAGCCGGAATTTGCGTTTCCGACATAGCCGGTTCCTGCATTAACGCCCGCCCGCGCCACGTCCAGCCCCGCCCCGTTGTCGTGCGATAGGCAGAGGCGATCGCGATCGACACCGTTACCAAGCCCCCCACCCCGGACAGCCACCAGTATTTCAGCGGCAAATTCGACCAGTAGCGCAGGATCGCGCGCATCATGAATTGCTCGACAATGCCGATCGCGCCCGCAGCCAGCCAAATCCAGTGTTGCGTAGCGAGTCCGGCGATCGCGCCCACCCAAGGCACGATAAACAGCAGCGTGAGGACGGCGATCGCGTAGAACGTATTGGCAAAACTGCGCCCTGACCCCGAGAACCAGTTCTTCGTCCAGCCTTCCCACAAGCTGTCCCCGTCCTGGTACATGCGCACCCGCACCAGTCCGCCGCTAAAGCCGTAAAACAGCCCTAAATCGTGCTGCTTGATCCGCCTCGCCAGCTCGACGTCTTCCACCACCTCGCGCCCCACCGCCGCATGACCGCCGATCGCGTCGTAGGCATCGCGCCGAAACAGCATGAACGGCCCCGCTGCAAACGCCGCCTCACTCTGCGGATCGTTCACGGCATTGAGATCGAATCCCGCCGCAATGACGGCCATGACGACGGGTTGCACGAGCCATTCCGCCAAACACCCGCACATAATTTCGGGGCCAACGCTCAGTAACCCCACTTGGCGCTCGCTCATATCTCGCAACGCTGAAGCGATCGCCCCAGGCTGCAAGCGCACGTCACAGTCGATAAACAGTAGATAGTCGCTCTCGATTTGAGGCACCGCCCAAGCACACGCCCAGTTTTTTCCCACCCATACTTCTCCGGTCGGACGGGGAGGCGCTTGCAAAATTGTGAGGCGATCGTCTTGTCGCAGTTCCGCCACCGCTTGGGCTAGCTCGAACGTATCGTCGGTCGAACCGTCATCCACCAGATAAACCTGGATCGCGGCATCCGTGCAGTCGAGAACGTGGTTCAAACAGTCCGTTACGTTCAACGATTCGTTGTAGGCAGGAACGACCACCGCTACAGACGATTCCGCTTCGGGAGCTTGGCGATCGCGATCCAAATTAGGCGAGGCCGTCAACGCTCGATACAGCTTCCCCAACATCCCGGCAAACGCCACCGGAGCCAGTCCGAACAGTCCCGTCCACAGCAAATCGGGGGAAGCAAACAGAGAATCGAGCACGAATCTTACAAAATGTTACGCCTTCTCTCAGTATGCCAGGAAGCGTCCTCCGTTCCGAGATTGAGACCTTCAAAGCTACAGGTTCAGGTAGCGCCGGAGGTACTGCTCTAGCGATTCCAGAGGCATGTCGAACACTTCGCGAAGGCGATCGGTGTCGGCAGAGGTGCAGTAAAACTCGTGAGCGAGCAGCGTCCGCAGCGTACCGAGCGATCGCGACAAATCGGGGTCGAAAACAGAAACCAGCGATCGCCCCATGTCGAACCCAGTCAGCGGCACGCGAATCACGAACGGCTCGCGATCGAACAGACGACCGAAAAGCAACGGAATCTCTTCTCGCCGGAGAATCTCGGGGCCGCCCACCGCGAAAATCTGCCGCCGTGCTGTTTCGATATCGGGGGCGATCGCCGCGATCCTCGCCAAGTCATCCGTACTGACAATCGAGGTGCGGTGCGAGCCATCTCCGAGCAAAAGATACGTGCCCGACGTGCGAAACTGCTCGGCCAAACGCAACACGTTCGAGGAAAATCCCGACGGTCGCAAAATTGTATAGTTCAGCGAACTCGCTTGCAGCGCCCGCTCGACGGCGGCTTTCGCTTTGAATGTGGGCGCGTCGGGATACTCGCGATCGCTCCCCAACACCGAAATAAACCCGAAATGCTCCACACCCTCTTGTTGAGCCGCTTCGAGCAACTGAATATTGGCGCGGTAATCTAGCGCCTCCGCCCCGTCGCGCTCCTGGCCGCTGCCGTGAGCGCTCACGATCGCTTTTACCCCCCGGCACGCCCGGAGAATATCTTGGCGATCGCGCAAATTGCCCACGCAGATCTCCGCTCCCCAATGCTCCAACTCGCGATAGTCCGACTGCAAACGCACGAACGCCCGTACCGCCCGGCCTCGTTCGAGGGCGTGGCGAACGATCCGCCGTCCCAACTGTCCTGTCGCCCCCGTGACCAAAAACATGGGTTGCCTCGCGATCGCGGTTTGCCTCAAGTTCGCAGTGGTGAAGCAGCCTCTTGGCGACCCTGAAACCCCCTACACTAGGGAAGTTCAGCACGTCACCTCTATGTCCACCGCTCCTTGGTTCGAGTTTAACGTCCGCGCCCAGCCCCATCACACCGACTTCGGCGGCATCGTCTGGCACGGTCACTACATCGCCTGGATGGAAGCCGCCCGCGTAGACGTGCTGCGCCAAATTGGGATGCCATTCGAGACCTTCGTAGCTGCCGATATCAATCTCGTGGTGGTGGACTTAAACCTGCGCTATCGCCGCCCGGTCTCGATGGGCGAAGAAATCGTCGTGTTGGAGCGTCCTCTGGTGCCCCAAAGCGTGCGTTTACCTTGGGAATACGAAATTCGATCGCGCGATCGCGAAATCCTTCACGTTAGCGCCACCCTCACCCTTGCCCCTGTCGATGGCTCCGGCAAACTCTACCGCCGCCATCCTCAAATGCTTGCCGATGCTTACGACCGCATTCAGCAGGGCAACGGAATGTAATCACTGGGCATCGCCAGATACAACGCCCCCGAAGCGATCGCGATCGCAGCCATGACCGGATCGCGATCGCGGCTCAATGTCGATCTCTCCGCAATAGTAAGGATGTCCTCTCCCCCCACATCCCCATGTCCCGAGAGATGGCTCGAACTACGTTCTCGGAGTTACAGCTCGAACAGAAGTTTCGCCTCCAAGTGTTGCGCCAAGATGTGAAACAGCTCACGCTGCCTGAAGCGCGTATTTTCATCATGGAACTCTCCAAACAGCTCATGCTCCGAGAAAACCGCATCAAAGACCTCACGCAATCGCACGCCGCGAGCGAGTAGCGATCGCGCCCCTTTTGGGGGATCCCTCAGGTCAGTCGGCATGACAGCGAGACCTCGCGATACACTTTGGCAGTCTCCCCCCTGCCAAACTGGTGACACGCTATCTCTACCTCCACGGATTTGCCTCAGGCCCCCAATCGTCCAAAGGAGTTTATCTGCGCGATCGCTTCCAAGAGCGCAACGTTTCCCTTCAGCTTCTCGACCTCAATCAAGCCGATTTCAGCCATCTCACCCTCACTCGTCAAATCGAGCAGGTGGAGGCCGAGCTGGCCGATACCGATGCCCCGGTAACGCTCGTCGGTTCGAGCTTGGGCGGATTAACTTCGGTCTGGGTGGCCGAACGGAATCCACAGGTGACTCGACTGGTGTTGCTCGCCCCTGCATTCCGGTTCGTTCGCCGCTGGCGCGATCGCCTCGGTGCTGACGCAATCGCACAATGGCGATCGCGAGGCTATTTCGATATCTATCACTACGCCGAAAAGCGCACTCTCCCCCTGCACATCAATTTCCTCGACGATGCCGAACGGTACGACGAAACGCACTTGCAGCGCAAAGTCCCCACGCTCGTTCTACACGGACGCAGTGATGATGTCGTCCCCATCAGTGCTAGCCAAGCCTATGCCTCTCGCCGTCCCTGGGTCGAACTCGTCGAACTCGACAGCGATCACGCTCTCGGAGATGTCAAAGCCGATATCTGGCAAGCAACCGAGCGGTTTTGTGCAAACGAGCTTGGTTGAATGCCCTGGTTAGCACGACCCGGTCGGCGCGAATCGATCCGAGCGCGCCCGAGCGATCGCTAACCGCCGTAGTTCCAGCCGGTTTCTTCCAGCAGTAGCGGCTTGCCCTCGCGATGGACCCCAGCCGCGATGACTTCGCCCACGTACACCGTGTGGTCGCCCCGATCGACGGAGCCGACCACTCGGCATTCTACGTATCCCAATGCGTCTTTGATGATGGGACAGCCGGTCTCGTTTTGGTAAAACTCTACGTCCTCAAACTTATTACCAACGCGACGAAGGGGTTGAAAAAACTTCTGCGCCAGCTCCTTTTGTCCCGACTCCAGAACGCTCAGAGCGAACACCTCACTCGCTGCAATCATGGCGTGCGATCGCGAATCTTGCTTAACGCAGTTCACCACCAGCGGTGGCTCGAACGAAGCTTGCATCACCCAACTGGCCGTAAACCCGTTGACTTCATCGCCTTCTTTCACGCCGCATACGTACAGTCCGTGCGGAATCCATCTCAGGACGGTTTTCTTTGCCTGCTTGTCTAGCATGGGAACGACCGTTGCATTCTACGGTTCTCACCGTACCAAACGCTCCCACCCGAGTCGGTCAAACCTTCAGCGATCGCCGCCGTGTCGCTCGTGCCGTTTCCCAATCGAACCTGAATGCGGCAGTATTACCGAGCCGATTCGCACAGCATTTGCCGCATCTGTCGCAAGTTATCGGGAAACGCCAGTTCGATGACCTGCTGCAGCAAAAAAGACGGAACCGGAATGCTAGGAGTCGCGCGGACAGAGTAGGTCAACAGCGTACCCGCCTCGCAATCGTCGAGGGTCAGCTCTGCCGCAAAATCGTTAAATGTGCCCCGCTCGAAGTGAAACTGAATGCGACGGTGAAGTGTCTCGATCGCCGTCAAATACACCTCGACCCGAGCCGAAAAACACAGAAAAGCACATCCAGCCGCTTGATAAAGCTGGCGTTTGCCCCGACGTGCCAGCGACGTACTGCGTTCGAGCACCTGACTGTGAGTGAGCGCCGGAAAATACTTGACCCAGCGAGAATAGTCCGTCAATCCCTTCCAGACTTCCGCTCTCGCCATGGGGAGATACATGCGCGCCGTCACCGCAGCGCCTCCAGTCGAATGCGATCGCGTCTGCGTCAGCACGTCCCCTCGCAGTAAAGCCGTCTCTTCGCTGACGGAAAGCTGCTCGCCCTGGGCAGTGGTCCCACGGGGGTCGAATGCTGAAAATGAGCCAGACGCTAGCGTTCGATTCATGCACGCTCCTCAATGTCATTACGCTCGGTCGCGGCTCAGTGCCTAGCTCGCGACGAGCCGCCAGAAATACCGCAACGGTCGCTTGGCGATATGTTCGGGGCCAATGCTCGCTCTAGTGCAAACCTCAAAACCCGAGCCAGCTCCTCTAGTAAACCAGATAATAGCTGTCGTCTGCTTTGCGGTCCAATGCATCACAGGCGCGTTCGAGTGCCTCGGCTCGTACTTCCCAAGCTCCTAGGTCGAGTTCGAGTTGACCGTCGTGT
>JBCBTL010000154.1:0-6373 GCA_039818705.1 Cyanobacteria bacterium J06639_1 | reverse complement strand
CCTCTTTCAATTATTGAAAGAGGTCATAAGTGGATAAAGACCGCTGCTTGAGGTGACTCGGCGCAGGGCTTCTCGAACGCGCAATCCATCACATCCCTCGACCACGCAAGCATAGACGGGGGTAGCTCGATCCAATTCCAGCTCACCCAGACAGACCAGGCGGTACGGGGGCGGTATGGCTTTGTGACAAGACTCAAGATTGAAGGCCGACCACATGGATAGGAAGCTCTTTCTTTATTGCGAACGTCGTCAGTCTACTTGCAGGCGACCTGCACTAAGATTGTCTGCATTCCGTTGCATCTGGACTTACTCGCGATCGCCATTCAGCGCCTAGATACCACCACGATTGACATGATGGCTGCGGGGACGGCGATCGATTCGCTGGCGGCGGCGGCGCGCGAAGCGATTGAGAACGCGCTCGATGCTGGGGGCGATCGCATTTCTATCCTGGCGTGGCCGCAGGCGTGGCGGTTGAGCGTGACGGATAACGGCTGCGGCATGAGGCAAGCTGACCTCGCCCGAGCCGCTTTACCGCACACCACTAGCAAACTCGCTCCCAACAGCGCTTTCGATCGCGTGACCACCCTGGGATTTCGGGGCGAAGCGCTGCACAGTTTGGCTCGGGTGGGGTGCTTGAGCGTGCGATCGCGCTCCCGTCACGACGACCACGGCTGGGTGGCGGAGTACGACACGTCGGGAGAGACGCGATCGCTCCAACCCGTCGCCGCCGCCCCCGGAACCACCGTGACGGTGTCCGAACTATTCGCCACGTGGCCGGCGCGACGCACGGCCCTGAACGACCCGAAAGCAGAGAGCCGCCGTTTAGTTAACGTCGTGCAAGCAGCGGCGATCGCGCATCCCCACGTCACCTGGAAGCTGGACATCGACGATCGCAATCAGCTCGCCCTGTGGCCGGGGGAGTCGATGGCGGACGTGGTGCTGCAACTGCTGCCGAAAGTAGAGCGATCGCACCTGCGGGAGTCTTCCAATACAACGCTCGCGATCGCCCTCGCCCTGCCCGACCGCTACCACCGTCCCCGTCCCGACTGGGTGCGCGTGGCCGTGAACGGACGTTTCGTGCCGCTACCGCCCCTGATTCGCGCGATTCGAGAGAGCTTTCGACGGACATTGCCCCGCGATCGCCACCCTCTGTGCTTAGTGAAGCTCGACATCCCGCCTGCCGAAGTGGACTGGAACCGCCATCCAGGGAAACAAGAGCTTTACATCCAGAATGCATCTCACTATCAACAGCTTGTTAGTGAAGGCATTGCCGAGCTGCTTTCCGAGTCGGAAACTGCCGCCACTCGCAAAGCCAGCGCGTTCGTGTTCGAGAAAGCCAGCACCCGCCTTCAGGAACCCACTATCCGCTACGACGCGAGCGCGCCACTGGAATCGCTAACCGTCATCGGCCAGCTTCAGCAGACCTATATTTTGGTCGAGAGTTCAGACGCACTCTGGCTGGTGGAACAACACGTCGCCGACGAGCGCATTCGCTACGAAGCCCTCAAATCAGCCTGGGAACTGGTCGAGCTGCCGGAACCCGTGCTGGTGGAGAATTTGCGATCGCCCCAACTCGACCGCCTCAGAGCGATCGGCCTCGATCCAGACCCCTTCGGCGACAACCTGTGGGCGGTGCGTCAATTCCCGCGCCTGCTGCACGACGAACCCGACAAAAGCGGCATCGTGCGGGAGTTGAGTCAGTGTGCCGATCTCGAAGCCGCTCAGGTGATGGCGGCCTGTCGTACCGCCATCCGCAACGGTACGCCCCTCGATCGCGATCGCCAAATTGCCCTCATCCGCGCCTGGCAAGCTACGCAAAATCCGCACACCTGTCCCCACGGCAGACCGATTTATCTGAGCCTAAACGAAACTGACTTGGCTCGGTACTTTCGGCGGCAGTGGAGCATCTGCGATCGCCCCGCCAGCACGCCCCTCAATCGCACCGTGCGCCAGCAGTTGGGTAGGGTTTCAGAAAGCGATCGCGATCGCACCAAAAATGAGATTTAACCGCCGCGAACTTTACAAAATTTTATAGAGACCTAGAATTAAGACACGTATATCCACAGTCAAACGGACAGCGCGGGTTCCCGGAGCTGCTATCCTGTGGGAACTTCAGATGGTCGCGCGATCTGCTGAAGCCATACCCGAGGTGCGCCCAAAACCGGAGTCTCCGCCCGTTTCGCAGAAGCGGCTAAGCACGCGGCGAATGTGCCGTTTTGCATCGGGGTATACATAAGTTAGGCACGCGTTCGGGTAAACCTATGGCCTCACCCTGGAAATATCCGCGAAGATACTTCCGGCTTTGGACGAGAAACTTGCAGCAGCGCCTCAAGAATTACTTCGTGGCGGGGTTGCTAGTGATCATTCCGCTAGCAACCACCATCTGGCTGATGGTGGAAGTCGCAACGCGCAGCATCAATTTCCTCACCAGCATCCCCAAGCAAATCAATCCGATGCAGGGGATGAATCCATTTTTGGTGAACGCGATCGATCTGTTTGTCGGTTTGGTCGCCCCCTTCCTGTTCATCCTCCTGATCGGCTTCATGGCTCGGAACATCGTGGGAGAGTGGACGTTAGGAGTGAGCGAAAAGCTGCTCAACCGCATCCCCATTGCCGGATCGGTCTACAAAACTCTAAAGCAGCTTCTCACCACAGTCTTTTCTTCGCGCGGCAAGCAGTTCAGCCGCGTCGTGCTGGTGGAATATCCGCGCAAAGGCGCTTGGTCGATCGGCTTCGTGACCAGCGGCTTTTCAGCCAGTCTGGGTCATTATTCGGAGCGCGGCTGGTTGAGCCTTTTCGTGCCAACCACTCCAAACCCAACTTCAGGTTGGTACGCGATCGTGCCCGAATCCGATACGGTCAGCCTGTCGATGTCGGTTGAAGATGCTTTCAAGCTGCTGATTTCGGGTGGCATCGTCGCACCCGAATCCTTCCAAGAGAGCCTGATGAATCCGGGCAAAGCACCATCGCCCCCAGTGCCCAACCTCAAAGATTTAGTGGACGAAGAAATCGAGCGCGAAGCGTCCCGCCGCAGCTTGCCCGCCGACAGCCCGATGCGCGAGGTTCGATTCAACCGCGAGGGCGAACGGCTCAACGCGGACGGATAGCGAGATCGCCACTCTCAACCGATCTGCGGTCAGTCTGACGGGGTGGCGATCGCTTCTATTCGCGCTTAATGCAAAAAGTGGCGAGTCCCCGTGCAAATCATAACGATGCCAGCCGCGTTTGCCGCGTCAATCGATTCCTGGTCTCGAATACTGCCTCCAGGCTGAATAACAGCTCGAATTCCAGCTTGGGCGGCGGCGGTAACGCTATCGCCAAAGGGGAAAAAGCCATCGCTGGCGAGAACCGCTCCCCGAACGTTGTCTCCGGCTTGAGCGATCGCGATATTAGCCGCCCCTACCCGATTCATCTGTCCGGCTCCAATGCCGATCGTTTGTCCGGCGTTGGCAATGACGATCGCGTTCGACTTCACGTGTTTGCACGCTTTCCAGGCAAACGTGAGATCGCTCCAGTCAGCCTCAGTCGGCTGTTTTTGAGTCGCGACAGTCCAGTCGTCGGGGTTGATACGCTGATTGTCGGCTTGCTGAGCGAGGTAGCCTCCAGCGATCGCTTTCACCCCGCGATCGGGGCCGCAGGCAAAGTCCGAAAGAATTAACACCCGCAGATTCTTCTTCCCAGCCAGAATCGATCGCGCGTCTTCAGCACATCCCGGTGCCACCACACACTCTAAAAATGTCTCCGTCAGAGCACTTGCCGTGGCTGCATCAATCGGTTGGGTCAGCGCCACAATGCCGCCAAACGCCGAAACCGGATCGCCCGCGAGCGCTCGCCGATAGGCCGTCTCGGGCGTGGAATCTAGAGCAATGCCGCAAGGGTTGGTGTGTTTGATGACAACTGCGCAGCATTGAGCATCTCCTAGAAAGTCAGTGGCGATCGCCCGCGCCGCCTCCAAATCCACCAAATTGTTGTAGCTCAGCTCTTTCCCTTGCAGTTGTTCTGCCCCCGCCCAGCCCGTCATCTCTCCCACCGAGCGATACCACGTCGCAACCTGCTGGGGATTCTCGCCATAGCGCAATGACTGATGCGGTACAGCCTGGATGACGAGGGGAGGTGTAGCTGGCGCTTCAGTTTCGTCGAGCTGCTGTCCGGCTAAATATTCTGAGATGGCGCAGTCGTAGTGAAGAACGCGATCGAACGCCGCCCGCGCGCATGAAAACCGGAAAATCAAACTCGCTTCACCACTGACCGCAATCTCAGCCAAATATCCCTCGTATTGATCTGGCGAAGTCAGCACGGTGACGTAATTGAAATTCTTCGCTGCCGCCCGCACCAGCGTCGGCCCGCCAATGTCGATTTTCTCGATCGCCTCAGCCAAAGTAGTCTCCGGCTTCGCCACCGTACTCTCGAACGGATAGAGATTCACCACCACTAGCTCGAAAGCGGGAATGTCCTGCTGACTCAAGTCGGCGCGATCGCTTTCTACATCTGTCCGCGCCAAAATACCGCCGTGAATGCGCGGGTGTAGGGTTTTGACCCGCCCGCCCAAAATCTCTGGCGCGCCCGTGTGCTCGGACACTTTTGTCACGGGAATGCCAGCATCTTGCAATGTCTTGGCCGTGCCGCCGCTGCTGACAATTTGGTAGTTGTGTTGGGTGACGAGCGATCGCGCCAGCTCCACGATGCCTGTTTTATCCGAAACACTTAGCAGCGCCAGCCGTGCCATAGCTTCTCTCGCAAACTCTTACAAACGCCCAGCTATTGTGCGGCAAAGCGGCGATCGGCTCAAGCAGGAGAGAAGAGAGCGGCGATCGCGGTACGTGCGAGCAGCTTGCTATCTACGATTCTTCCTGTAACCAGGTTTTCTGCGGCAAGGCATCACAGCGAGAAGCAAAATGGAATCTCTTTCGACTACGTAGCTGTGGAGGGCGAAACTGCGAGCGACGTTAGGACGAAACTGCGTCAACACACCTGCCGACGTAGGAATGGCGCTACATACTCGCTGACCTTTTCCGGCCAGTCTTGCTGGGGATAATGACCGACATTATCCAGCATTTTGAGGTCTGCTTTCGGCATTCGCTCGGCAGTGTTTTTCGCCATTGCAGACGACAACCACGGATCGTTTTCTCCCCACAAAATCAGCGAGGGCTGTTTCCAGTTGGATAGCCCCGCTGCAATTTCAGCCGTCACGGCAGACAGGCGGAGATTGCGGAGCGTTGCCAGCAGTCCTCGCCCCGCCGCAGAAGTGGTTAAAAACGGCTTGCGATAGACGTTCAAATCTTCATCGCTGACGACGTAGAACCCACCACCTTCCAACGAACGATCGATCAACAACGGATCTTGGGTCAACATATCGCCGATGAGCGGCAAACTCAATTGTTTGAGCTGCCATGGCAATTTGGCATCGACGGTCAACGGCGTATTGAGAATCACGAGACGTTCGATTCGATCCGCGTGACGCAGCGCGTACAGGAGTCCAGTCGAGCCGCCAAAGCCTTGGACGACCAGTGAAAACCGCTCCAGTTCTAACGCGTCAACCAACGCCGTTAATGCTTCAACGAAGGCATCAGGGGTATAAGCAAACTCGTGCTTTTCCGGTAGCGCTGAGAACCCCGCCCCGATCCAATCAGGGGCGATCGCCCGATGTCCCTGCTCGGCCAAAGCGGGCATCATCCGCTGCCAGCTATATCCCTGAGCGGGGATGCCGTGCAGCAGCAGTACGGGCTCGCGCATTTCTGCCCCTGCAGCCGGGGCTTCGCGGTAAAACCATTCCAGCGAGCCAACTGAAATCGTGCGTTCGCAAATCGTCACCGCTAGCTCCTAGGCATTCCCATCTGAGGTCGAACTCCAGAGTCACACGGCTTGATGCAACTACCAGAGTTGCCCGAGCCTAGCGCCGAACGCGATCGCCAGGCAAGCACCCTCTCGACGGTTGAAGGATTGACCTGACGCAACAGGGTCATTGTTTTCGACAAACTCTACTTCATTTGCTGGCGAAAAAACCGTATCGAAAGGTTCGGCTGGCCGCATATTTTCAATATCTAAATTCATGAAATAGGGAAAGTTCTACTCAATGATTTACGGTTTGCACGACAGGCTCGATCGAAAAGGATTCGTATAGTTGTAATCGAAGCAAACAAGTTTGGCTTCATCAGCAAGGGAGAGTCTCGAATCAAGATTTCGTTGCTGAAAGATTGGGAAATCTGTTGATGTTTGAGGGTTTTTAACATGACCTCGATGATGTGGAATCCGGTGCGTGAAATGGAAGCAATGCGTCAGGATTTAGATCGGCTCTTTTATGACAGCCTATCAAATGCAAAGTCAGCGAGCGATCGCGAGTTTGCTCCGGCTTTACAACTGTGGGAAACCGATG
>JBCBTL010000153.1:0-6373 GCA_039818705.1 Cyanobacteria bacterium J06639_1 | reverse complement strand
GCTCCGCTTGCTCCCGCGCGATCGTGCTGGATGACATTTACGAGATCTATCTCAAACGACTGGTGGAAGCGACGCGATCGCTCCACGTTGGCATCGCCTCAGATCCCAGCACTCACGTCGGCCCCGTTATCGACGCAGAAGCCCGCGATCGCATTCGCGAGTGTATCGAACGCGGACGCGAAGAAGCCGAAGTCGTTCTAGAAGGAGATGTGCCCAACAGCGGCTATTTCATCAGTCCGACCATTTTTGCGAACGTCCCGCCAGATGCCGCGATCGCTCAACAAGAAATCTTCGGCCCCGTCTTAGCCGTCACGCGCGCCCACAACTTTGACGAGGCGATCGCGATCGCCAACGGCACTCCTTACGCCCTCACGGGTGGCCTCCACTCCCGCACACCCGCCCACATCGAGCGCGCCAAAGCGGAGTTTGAAGTGGGCAATCTCTACATCAACCGCACGATTACGGGGGCGATCGTGGAACGACAGCCGTTCGGCGGGTTTAAGCTGTCGGGGGTTGGGTCTAAAGCTGGCGGGCCGGATTACCTGCTGCAATTTATGGAGCCGAGAACCATCACAGAAAATGTCCAGCGCCAGGGCTTTGCCCCGGTGGACGGGTATTAACGAGGCGATCCAGAATTGGGCGATCGCTTCTGTCAGACTCGCCCGAACGGCGATCGCGGCAGAAACCTCGACCTGCACTGCGAATGCGGAATACGGAAGAGTGCGATCGCCTTGGCTGACAGCGTGCCCGGTCGTCAGATAAGACTGAAGCGGTTGCTCGCGCTTGGCGGAGGTCGCGATGACGATTGACTTGTATTACTGGCCGACTCCTAACGGCCACAAAATTATGATTTTTCTGGAAGAAGCCGAACTCGACTACCAGATCCTCCCCGTCAACATCGGCGTGGGCGACCAGTTCAAACCCGAGTTCCTCGCCATTTCCCCCAATAACCGGATGCCCGCGATCGTCGATACCGACCCGGTGGAAGGAGGCGAACCGATTTCGGTATTCGAGTCTGGCGCGATTTTGCTGTATTTGGCTGACAAAATTGGGAAGTTCTTGCCTGGAAGCCCGCGCGATCGCGTGCCCGTGCTGGAATGGCTGTTTTGGCAGGTGGGTGGCTTGGGGCCGATGGCCGGACAGAACCATCACTTTCGGCAGTACGCCCCCGAAAAGATTCCCTACGCGATCGCCCGCTACGTTAACGAAACCAACCGCCTCTACGGAGTCCTAGACAAGCAGCTAGCCGAGCGAGAGTTCGTTGCAGGCGACTACTCGATCGCCGATATGGCCAGCTATCCGTGGATCGTGCCCTACGAAAAGCAGGGGCAGTCGCTCGCAGATTTTTCCCACCTGCAGCGCTGGTTTGCCGCAATGCAAACGCGTCCGGCGGTAATGCGCGCCTACGAAAAAGGTAAAGCCGTCAACTCGCAGCCGACGATGACAGAAGAGGCTAAGAAAATTCTGTTCGGCCAAACGGCAACCCAAACGCGATCGTGACGCACGCGATCGGTCGGGCAGGAGCGTGCGCTCTACCACACGATTTCGGTCGAGGGGTGCGATACGGTGGAGAGGTTGGGATTGTTAAGAAGTTTTGCGCATCCTCCTCACATTTCCACCCGACGTACGGCGCACGTTACTGTTGCTGTTCGCTGCTGGACTACTGTTCTGGTCGAGTTTGACCAGTATGCTCTCAACATTGCCGCTCTACATCGAAGACGTAGGGGGCGACCCGCGGGCAGTGGGAGTTGTGATGGGAGCGTTCGCGATCGGGCTGTTGGTGTCGCGGACGTGGTTGGGGCCTCTGGCCGATCGCCGGGGGCGCAAGCTGGTACTGCTGATTGGTCTGGCCGCTGTCGCGATCGCGCCTCTAGGTTACGCAGCCGTAGAGATTTTGGCACGGGGCTCATTGCTTAACGAAGAGGGGGTCGTGTCGATCTCTGCGTTGGGCGCGACGATTCCCGTGATGCCCGTTCTGTTCCTCTTGAGATTGGGGCATGGCGTGAGTATTGCGGCCTTTGCTACGGCCTACGTCGCGATGGTGGTGGATGTGGCTCCGGCAACGCATCGGGGCGAAACCATCGGCTACATGAGTCTGGTCAATCCCATCGGGCTGTCGTTGGGGCCCGCAGTGGGGAGTTTCGTGCAGGCTTCGTTGGGATATTCGCTCTTTTTCCTGCTGGCCTCGGGGCTGGGCTGGCTGGGAGCGCTCTGTGCGTCGAGCATTGACACGTCAAAGGCGATCGCCCCGGCTGCTGCGGCTAGCACCAGCGGCCACTACTGGAAAATGCTTGGCAACCCGCGCGTGCGCATCCCGACTTTCGTGCTGTTGATGGTGGGCTTGGCCTTCGGAACGCTAACGACCTTTTTGCCGCTGTTCGTGCGCCAGATGGGTTTGGATTTTCAGGTGGGTTTGTACTACACGGTATCTGCGTTAGCCAGTTTTAGCGTGCGCCTGTTGGTGGGACGCGCGTCCGATAAATACGGGCGAGGCGTGTTTATCACGATGAGTTTGATGACCTCGGCTTGTGCGATGGCGATTTTGTGGTCGGCTCAGTCTGCCGCTTCGTTTTTGCTAGCGGGAATGTTTCAAGGCACGGGATTTGGCATTCTCATCCCCACGATTTCGGCACTGATGGCGGATCGCGCCGAGCCGCAGGAGCGCGCGCGCCTGTTCAGCCTGTGCATGGGAGGATTCGATTTGGGAATCGCGATCGCCGGTCCCGCCCTCGGCTACGTAGCAGCGAGCGTCGGCTACCGCCACATCTTCGGCGGAGCCGCCGCGTTCGTGGCGGTCGGACTGCTCGTGTTCGTCACCCAGGCCAGCCGCGACCTGCCCCATTCCGTGCGGTTTGCCTTGGGACGCGATCGCGATGTCTACGCGCTGGCGGGTTCGGATGGCACTTAAGCCGCGGCCGAAAGCTGCAACGCCTCAAATAGGGCAGTCGTCACCGCCTTCATCGGTTGGTTGCCGTCGATCGCCAGCAGTGTTTGCCGACTGCGATAGTAGTCCAGCAGCGGTTCGGTCTGCTCTCGATAGACTTCTAGGCGACGGTGAATGACCGCTTCTGTGTCGTCGCCGCGTCCGCGACCCAACATGCGTCGCACCAGCTCGTCATCGGGAACGGTGAAGTCGATCGCGTAGTCGTAGGGCTGGGCGATCGCCTCTAGCAGCGTATGCAGCACTTCGGCTTGAGGAATATTGCGGGGAAACCCGTCTAAAATCCAGCCTTTACGCGCATCCGGCTGCTGCAAGCGCGCTTCCACGAGCTGAACCACTAAATCATCGGGTACGAGTTCGCCTGCGTCGAGAAACTGTTTAGCTTGCTTGCCCAGAGGGGTCAGCTTGGAGACGGCCTGACGTAAAATCCCTCCCGTAGAAATATGGGGAATGCGCGCTGTTTCCGCTAGCAGCGCTGCTTGCGTTCCCTTTCCAGCCCCTGGAGGCCCCAACAAAATGACTCGCATTTCATTTTTCCTTCATCCCCGCGTTGCTGACGCGGCAGATGCTACATGACGATTGCAAATACTCGCCAACCTCTAAGGCTCATTCGATAGACTGAGAATGACTTCGGCGAGTAATTCCGTAACATGCCTAAGCATACCGCGAGTAGTCATGCCCTACAGGTCGAAGTGCTTGGAGGCAAAATCTGCATTGCCGGTCTGCAGCGATCGCTGCAGGGCTCCGGACTGGATGTCACAATCGCGAAATCTCGAACTCGGCGGATTACTCTAAATGTAGAGTGATAAAGCGCGCAATCTCAAAAAATTCGCTATATATAGGTGCAGAGAACGAACGGGCGACCGCAGGCTTGGATGTCAGTCGAGCGGGTGCGATTTGCGACACTTCGCGCGCGGCACGGAGGCGATCGCGATGAGGGAGTTCTCAGACCGTGAATTTATTTCGTGAGGCAGTTCGACAGCGATGGCACCGGAACTTGAATCTTTGCAACAGCAGGTTGCTGCGGCCCAAGCTCGCGAGCAGCAGTTGATGGCTGAGCTGGAGCGGCGACCCGCGTGGTCGGAATTTGAGGAAGTTCAGCAGCAGTTCGATCGAGAACTGGCCGAACGTCCGAGCGCCGAGCAATTGCAAGAGGCCAAGCGCAAACAGGAAATTGCGGAAGCGCATCACCTCGTCCTCAAGCGGCAGCACTCGGGTCTGCAAGAGCGGGTGGTCGAACTGGAGAAAGAATGTGCGGAGGCGCGCTCCTACGCTCAGGTACAAGAGCGTGAGGTCGGACGATTGGAAGCTGCCAGTCAGGAACTAGAGATTGCCAAAGCCGAGTTGAAAGAGCGTCTGTTCGCCGTCGAGCGACAGAATATTCAGCTCAAGGCCACGCTCGACAAATGTCTGGCCGAGTGTCAGGAGTATCGCTCGGCAGCGCGCGCGGGAATTCCGACCGGAGAGATCGCCATTCCCGACGGCAGCATCGTCATCCCAACTGGAGAGGTTTTTCAGCCCGTCCGCGATCGCGAGGCCGTTCCCTCCACCGCGCGTGAGACCGAGGCGCCAGAGACTGAAGTCTTGGAGACTAAGTTGCTAGAGACTGAGCTGTTTGACGTTGAGTCAATCGAGACAGGGCGCGAGTCTGACGAGATATCTGCCGCGAGCGCGATCGACGATCTCCGCATTCAAGCAATGGTGGCCGCTTCTGCCGAACACGTCGCTGCTCGCCTCAAGCCCGCGCCGCGCCCGGGACCCAAGCCGACGGCAACTCCAGCCTCTGCGCGCCCGCAGGTCGATTTGCCTGCGTTCGTCCAGCGCCGTCCGATTGCGACTCGCTAGCAGCGGCAAACTCGTCCGATGCCGGGTTGAGACGAATAGTGCTCGACTCGGCTTATCTTGAATCTACGCTTAAAGACCTTTTCCAAAATGTTTTACGCCGCGTGATGCTTTTACTGCGCCAGATCGATCGTTCTTTATGCCCTCTCAATGCGGGCGATCGCGCCCTGCTTGGAGGCACTCGGTGACCTCAACTCGACCGATTGGCGTGGATTTATTTGCTGGAGTGGGGGGGATGACCCTCGGCTTCGAGCTAGCGGGGTTCGACGTGCTCGCGGCAGTAGAACTCGATCCGGTTCATTGCGCCGCGCACGAGTTTAACTTTCCAGAGTGGCGCGTGTTGTGCCGTAGCGTTGCGGACGTGACGGGCAAGGAGATTCGCCAGAAGTCGGCCATTGGCGATCGCGACGTTGATGTGGTTTTTGGCGGCCCCCCCTGCCAGGGGTTTTCGTTGATGGGCAAGCGGGAACTCCACGACCCGCGCAACACGCTTTTATTCGAGTTCGTGCGGGTGGTGCGAGAACTCGATGCCAAGTATTTCGTGCTCGAAAACGTGCGCGGCATGACGGCGGGGCAACACCGTCAGTATTTGGAACGCGTTTTGGCAGCGTTTGAAGACAGCGGTTACGACATCGAGCGTCAGTACCGCGTTCTCAATGCCGCCAATTACGGGGTGCCCCAGGGGCGGCAGCGGCTTTTTTTGATGGGGTGTCGGCGCGGACTGAAACGGCCTAGCTATCCGCCGTCCACCACGCAACCCGCTCGACCTGAGTGTCCCTCCCCTCGGACGGGGGGACCGCTCAGCCCTACCGTGCGGGAAGCGATCGCCGATCTTCCTGATGCCGATGCGTTCTTAGCGCTCCTCGAAACCGACGAGGTGTTAGCAGAGTTCGGCAAGCCCAGTCCCTACGGGGCAATGCTGCGCGGTCTGCATCCCCCTAACGATTGGTTCGGCTACGATCGCAGCTTCAATCCTCGCCTGCTCACGGGCAGCATTCGCACGCAGCACTCCGCAGAAACCCAACGCCGATTTGCTAGTACTCCTCCGGGCACCCGAGAAGCCGTCAGTCGCTTCTTCAAACTGCATCCCGAGGGCATTTCCACCACATTGCGAGCCGGAACGTCGCGCACGCGAGGAGCGCACACCTCACCGAGGCCGATTCATTACGCCTACAACCGCTGCATCACCGTTCGCGAAGCAGCTCGCCTGCATTCCTATCCCGACTGGTTTCGGTTTCACTCCACCAAATGGCACGGATTTCGTCAGATTGGTAACTCAGTGCCGCCGCTGCTGGCGAAAGCTGTCGCCCAGCAAGTTCTCAACGCGATGGGCGGTCGACCTGTAAAGCCCCGCCACGCAATGCCCGCTGGGAATAAAGAGTTACTCACGCGCCGGTTGAACCAATATGCTGCGTACTACGGAGTCAGCGATCGCGTGATTCCCCCCCGAGCGACCGCCCGCTCCTGAACTGCTGCCTACACTTCCGCGACTTCTGCCTCTTCCGCGATGTCGTAGTAGCCGCCTTCGTGCAGGGTTTTAACCCACTTCAGCTTTTTGGGTCGGACGCACATGCGCGCCGTCGTTGCTGC
>JBCBTL010000152.1:0-6387 GCA_039818705.1 Cyanobacteria bacterium J06639_1 | reverse complement strand
GGGGGGTGGAGAATCGGGTGCATTACGTGCGGGATGTGACTCAGGGGGAGGATAAGAGTCGGATTCGGACATCACCGCTGGTGCAGACGTATGCATTGGCGCGCAATTTTGCGCTCAATCGCTATCGAGAGCATGGGTTCAGCAACATGGCTCAGGCGCAGCGGCGCTGCTCTCAGTCCTGGAGCATACTTCGCTCTCTATTTGAATGAAATAGCCCTGGGTTGCTGCTTTCGACCATTGACAACAGGATTTCAGGCTTGGTACAATCATTTGCCGTTGACTTTTTAATGAGGTCGGCAGCCTTCACACTAAGAGCAATCTAATGCCCACGATTCAGCAGCTCATCCGCGACGAACGCAGCGTTGCCAAACAGAAATCCAAATCCCCCGCGCTGAAGTCCTGCCCCCAGCGGCGTGGAGTCTGCACGCGCGTTTACACCACTACGCCCAAGAAGCCCAACTCGGCTCTGCGGAAAGTGGCTCGCGTCCGCCTCACCTCGGGTTTTGAGGTCACGGCTTACATCCCCGGCATCGGTCACAACCTCCAGGAACACTCGGTGGTGATGATTCGTGGCGGTCGTGTTAAGGATCTTCCCGGCGTTCGCTATCACATCATTCGCGGCACGCTGGATACGGCGGGCGTGAAGGATCGCCGTCAAGGTCGCTCCAAGTACGGCGCAAAGCGTCCTAAGGCTTAAGTTTTCAATCGGAGCGCGATCGCCGCCCTCCGCTCGTGCTTCATTTCAACTCAATCGCCCATTTCGTCTAGACCGCACCCCTATGTCTCGCCGCAACCGCGCCCCCAAACGAGAAGTCACCCCCGACCCCAAGTACAACAGTCGGATGGTGACGATGTTGATTCGCCGCATCATGACCGACGGCAAGCAATCTTTAGCTTCCCGCATCGTGTACGACGCTTTCGATATCATCGGCGAACGCACTGGCACCGAACCGCTGGACGTGTTTGAAAATGCCCTGCGTAACGCTACCCCCATGGTGGAAGTAAAAGCTCGCCGAGTCGGTGGTGCGACCTATCAGGTGCCGATGGAAGTGCGCGGCGATCGCGGCACCACTCTGGCTCTACGTTGGCTCTCCTCATTTTCGCGCACCCGCAACGGTCGCACGATGTCGATGAAGCTCGCCAACGAACTGATGGATGCCTCCAACGAAACGGGCAACACCATCCGCAAGCGGGAAGAAACCCACCGCATGGCCGAGGCCAACAAAGCCTTTGCGCACTATCGCTACTGATGTTTCAGGGGATGCAGCGAATTAAGGTTCGCTGTCGCCGTTGGTAGAATTGTTAAGTCAAACTTCGTCTAGGTCGTGACGAAGTAGGGAGGAAGCTGTGGCTCGCACTGTTCCGCTAGAGACAGTCCGCAATATTGGCATCGCGGCTCACATCGACGCGGGTAAAACCACGACGACGGAGCGCATTCTCTACTATTCCGGCATCGTTCATAAAATTGGTGAAGTGCATCACGGCAATGCAGTCACCGACTGGATGGATCAAGAAAAAGAACGCGGCATCACGATCACGGCGGCAGCCATTTCGACCAACTGGAACGATCGCCGCATCAATATCATCGACACCCCCGGTCACGTGGACTTCACCATTGAGGTGGAGCGCTCCATGCGAGTGCTGGATGGCGTCATCATCGTCCTCAGTTCGGTGGATGGCGTCCAGCCCCAGACGGAGACTGTTTGGCGACAGGCGAATCGCTACAGCGTGCCGCGTATGGTGTTCGTCAACAAGATGGATCGCACTGGGGCGGACTTCTACAAAGTTCTGGAGAATCTGCGCGATCGCCTTCAAGCCAACGGTATTGCCATCCAACTTCCCATCGGTAGCGAGGATGAGTTCCCCGGCTTAGTCGATTTGGTGGCGATGAAGGCGTACATCTACACCAACGACATCGGGACGGACATTCAAGAGACTGAGATTCCTGACGACATGCAGGAGTTGGCGCAGGAGTATCGAGAGAAATTGATTGAGGCGATCGCTGAAATCGACGAATCCCTGATGGAGAAATATCTCAACGAAGAGTCTTTCTCCGAAGCAGAAGTTATCGCAGCGCTGCGTCAGGGCACGATTTCCGGGCAAATCATCCCGATGCTTTGCGGTTCGGCCTTTAAGAATAAAGGCGTTCAGCTCTTGCTCGATGCGGTCGTTAATTACATGCCCTCCCCGCTCGACGTACCCGCTATCAAAGGAACGGCTCCAGATAGCGAAGAAGAGATCGAGCGTCCGGCTGATGACGACGAGCCGCTGGCAGCTTTGGCGTTCAAGGTGATGTCCGATCCCTTCGGGCGACTGACCTTCGTGCGCATGTACTCGGGGGTACTTAAGAAGGGTAGCTACGCCTACAACCCGACCAAAGAAAAGAAGGAACGCATCTCGCGCCTGATCGTTCTCAAAGCTGACGAACGCATTGAAGTGGACGAGCTTCGGGCGGGCGATTTAGGTGCCGTTCTGGGTCTGCGCGACACGTTCACGGGCGACACGATTTGCGACGCGGATAAGCCTGTCGTTCTGGAATCGCTTTACATTCCCGAACCCGTGATTTCGGTCGCGGTAGAGCCTAAAACCAAAGCCGATTTGGACAAGCTCTCAAAAGCTTTAGTCTCTCTGTCCCAAGAAGACCCCACCTTCCGCGTGATGACCGACCCGGAAACCAATCAAACCTTGATTTCCGGCATGGGCGAACTGCACCTGGAAATCCTGATCGATCGCATGTTGCGCGAGTTCAAGGTAGAAGCGACCGTCGGCACGCCCCAAGTGGCCTACCGCGAAACCATCCGACAAATTGCATCTGGCGTGGAAGGGAAGTTCGTGCGGCAGAGCGGCGGTAAGGGTCAGTACGGCCACGTCGTGATCGACCTCGAACCTGCCGAGTCCGGGTCAGGATTTGAATTCGTCTCTAAGATTGTCGGCGGCGCGATCCCGAAAGAGTTTATCGGGCCCGCTGAAAACGGCATGAGAGAGGCGTGTGAAGGCGGCGTTGTGGCGGGCTATCCCCTCATCGATGTCAAAGCGACATTGGTGGACGGCTCGTTCCACGATGTGGACTCCAACGAGATGGCGTTTAAAATCGCTGGATCGATGGCGTTAAAGGCCGCCGCAGAGAAAGCTGCACCCGTTTTGTTAGAGCCAACCATGAAAGTCGAAGTGGAAGTTCCCGATACGTTCCTCGGCGATGTGATTGGCGATCTCAACTCGCGGCGCGGTCAGGTGGAATCGATGGATTCCGGCAGCGCAGTGGCGAAAGTACTCGCCAAAGTTCCCTTGGCGGAAATGTTCGGATATGCCACCGATATCCGCTCTAAAACCCAAGGGCGTGGTACCTTCTCTATGGAATTCAGCCATTACGAAGAAGTACCTCGTAACGTGGCGGAGCCCATCATTGCCAGAATCAGGGGCAGCTCATGACCCATCCTGAGTACACCTAGCAACGATATCGACAACCAAAGGAACGTAGATCAATGGCACGCGCAAAGTTCGAACGCACCAAACCCCACGTCAACATCGGCACCATCGGCCACGTTGACCACGGTAAAACCACTCTGACCGCAGCAATCACCATGACGCTGGCTGCAGCCGGACAAGCTGCGACGCGCAAGTACGAAGACATTGATGCGGCTCCAGAAGAAAAAGCGCGTGGTATCACGATCAACACCGCTCACGTGGAGTACGAGACCGGCGATCGCCACTACGCGCACGTGGACTGCCCCGGCCACGCTGACTACGTGAAGAATATGATCACGGGTGCGGCGCAGATGGACGGCGCTATTCTGGTGGTGTCGGCGGCTGACGGCCCTATGCCCCAAACCCGCGAGCACATCCTGTTGGCTCGTCAGGTGGGCGTGCCTAACCTGGTCGTGTTCCTGAACAAGCAGGACATGGTCGATGACGAAGAATTGCTGGAGTTGGTCGAGCTGGAAGTGCGCGAGCTGCTCTCCGAGTACGACTTCCCCGGTGACGATATTCCCATCGTGTCTGGTTCGGCACTGAAAGCCACCGAGAAGATGGCTGACGCTCCTGAAACTCCCAAGGGTGAAGATGAGTGGATCGATAAGATCTATGCCCTGATGGACGCTGTGGATGAGTACATCCCCACTCCCGAGCGCGACGTTGACAAGCCCTTCTTGATGGCAGTTGAGGACGTGTTCTCCATCACCGGTCGCGGTACGGTGGCAACTGGCCGAATCGAGCGCGGCATGGTCAAGATCGGCGAAACCATCGAGCTGGTCGGTTTGGCTGACACCCGCTCCACCACCGTCACGGGTCTGGAAATGTTCCAGAAGACCCTGGAAGAAGGGATGGCTGGCGACAACATCGGCGTGCTGCTGCGCGGTGTCAACAAAGAAGATATCGAGCGCGGCATGGTGTTGGCAAAGCCCGGTTCCATCACTCCTCACACCAACTTCGAGTCTGAGGTGTACATCCTCAAGAAAGAAGAAGGCGGTCGTCACACTCCGTTCTTCCCCGGCTATCGCCCTCAGTTCTACGTCCGTACCACCGACGTAACTGGCACCATCAGCGCCTTCACGGCTGACGATGGTTCTGAAGCTGAAATGGTGATGCCCGGCGATCGCATCAAGATGACGGTGGACTTGATCCAGCCGATCGCGATCGAGCAAGGCATGCGCTTTGCAATCCGTGAGGGTGGCCGCACCGTGGGTGCAGGCGTCGTCTCCAAGATCCTCAAGTAAATCTCTCCTAGCGCGAGGTTCGAGTTGAAAAACTCACGGCCTCGCGCTTCTTGTCTCTGCTGCGAACTCGTACCGTTCTGACTTCAACCCATGACTGCTGCAATCGCTCAACAAAAAATCCGCATCCGCCTTAAGGGATACGATCACCGCTTGCTCGATACTTCTTGCGAGCGCATTGTGGAAACCGCTAAGCGCACGGAAGCTGCTCCCGTCGGCCCGATTCCTTTGCCGACGCGCCGCCGCATCTATTGCGTTCTGCGCTCTCCCCACGTCAATAAAGATTCTCGCGAGCACTTCGAGACACGCACTCACCGTCGCATCATCGACATCTACTCGCCCACGCCGAAGACGATCGACGCACTCATGAAGTTGGATCTGCCCGCTGGGGTGGATATCGAAGTCAAGCTTTAGGAATTTTCCTAGAGCGAATCGAGTTCGCAAATAGAATTCTCATCCACGGTTGCGGCCTTGCGCGCTCAGCCGTGGATTTCTTTTGCGCAGCGAATCCCCGCAAAGATTTCTCGGACTTGCGGCTCGTACCAGTTGCGGAAGGTCGGACGGCGTAGCAATGGATGCGTCGCCCAGGAGCCACCTCTTAGCGAATAGTGATCGTCAAACCAAGGCTCGGAATATTCGCGATAGGGGAACGGCCTAAATTCGGGATAGGGATGAAAGGGCGTTGCCGTCCATTCCCAGACGCATCCCGATCGCTCCAGTACTCCCTTAGTTTCGCCCCAAGTCAGCTCGTCGAAGCGATCGCCTCGATCCCTCAAGCAGGCCGATGCATCCCAGTCACGATCCAGAGTCGCCGCGCGCTCCCATTCAGACTCAGTGGGTAAGCGATATCCGAGCGATCGCGCGTAGGCATCAGCTTCGTACCAGCTCACTCCCATTACGGGTCGGTCGGGAATGAGATCGACCCAGCCTGATAGCGATCGCTGCTGCCACCTCCCGCCACGATCGCGCCAGTGAATGGGATGCGAGATGCGTTGCTGGGTTTTCCAAATCCAACCTGCCTCCGACCAAGCCTCCCGCCGTTCGTACCCACCCGATTCCATCCAATCTAAATAGCCAGCATTAGTAACGGGGGTGCGAGCGATCGCGAATTCCTTCACGCGAACGCGATGGGGCGATCGTTCGTTATCCAGCGACCATACCGGATCGTCGCTACCCTGCCACAACTCTCCTGCCGGTACTCGTACAAATTCAGAAGAAGACGCGGGCGCGAGAGCGATCTCGTCATCTAAAAAACTCTTGACCTCAAACTCATCGGCCTCGTCGACCGGCATCAAGTAGCGCACCATCTGCATCGTTTCCTGATGCTGACATTCGTGCTGCAACACCATCGCGACAATCCAACCGCAGCTCAACAGCGACTCATTCTCAGGAAACATGTCTAATTCGTGCAGCCATCTCAGGAACGGCTGTCGTACCTCCTGTAGAAAATTCAGCAGATCGGTCAAAGGCGGTAGCGTTTGGCGACTCCACTTCGGGGTACGGGTGGGGTCGAACAAAAGGCTGTAGCTGGGATGGCGATCGCTTTGCTGCCAACAGTGCTGGCGAATCCAAAAATCCTCAACGATCCCGATGTGGCCGAGATGCCACTGCACCGGACTCAGGCTGGGGTGCCATTGGCGCGATCGCGAGTTGGCAGGGGTGGAATGGGCGATCGCGA
>JBCBTL010000151.1:0-6390 GCA_039818705.1 Cyanobacteria bacterium J06639_1 | reverse complement strand
GTGGTCGATGTGGGCGATGATCGAGAAATTGCGAATGCGAGAGACGGGTACGCCTGTCATGTGGAAGTATCGATCCTTGGAGAATTGTTACAATCCTAGCGCTTCTGCCCGAAAGTCACGCCGAGAAATGCGGTAACTCCCTGCAAGCTGCCCGCCCCGACATCGGTAGATTCATGCTTTCTTCATGAAATTTGGGGCGACGTGTTGATATCGGCTTCATAAGTGGGCAGTCTGAGAGGGGAAGGCGATCGCGGTCGTCTGAGTCCAGCAGCAATTCATTGTCCAGCAGCAATTCATTCCGATCGAAACCGAGACTTTGATGCCGAGCGATCGCCTCAGCCAGCCAACTTCAACCAGCCGGCAGCGGAGGTGGGCGATCGCGTCGGGTTTGTTGCAGCATCGCCGCGCTCCTGTCCTTGTCGGTGCGACTGTTGCAACCCTTGGCATCGCTATTGGACTGCTGGCGCGAGTTTGCGAGGATCGCACGTTCACGCGACATTCTCACGAGGCGATCGAGCTTGAATCTCAGAGGGGCGAGTCGTCGATCGATGCCCTCGACGGTCATCCCCCGCACGTTTCCCCCGCTTGGTTTTGGTGGCGACTCAGTTGGTTTTTGGGGGCGAGCGGCTTTGGCGCGGGGGCGATCGCCGCTGCGGTGGTGCGTTTGCAGCAGAAATATCGCCGCCAATCCGAGGTATTGAGCGATGCGAACCGAGCGCTAGCGGATGAAATTCGCGATCGCATTAGAGCGGAAGCGGCACTGTCTCGACAAATCGACCAGGCGGCTTTGCTGCGTCAGCTCACTGATGACGTGCGCAGCAGTCTGGACTGGGAATACATGTTGAAGGTCACCGTTCGCGCTTTGGGGGACGCGTTGAACGTCGATCGCTGCACGATTCACGTGAATAACCCAGAGGCCACCTTTGGGCTAAGCGTCGTTGCGGACTACGCGCGCGCTCCGTATCGGTCGGCGGTGGCTTCGTTGCTGTCGGTCGGTACGGTCGAACACACCTACGCTCGCGCGGTATTGGCTGGCGATCGCGCCCTCGTATCCCACGATGCGTTCAATACGGAGTGGCTAGCCTCTGTTAACGACCTTTGCCAGTCGCTCAATGTCAAATCCCTGCTGGCCGCGCGCACCTCATATCAGGGCATCCCCAATGGAGCCATTGAAGTGCATCAATGCGATCGCTTCCGCCAGTGGACGACCGATGAAATCGAACTGCTCGAAGCGATCGCCGCACAAGTGGGGATTGCGATTCAGCAGGCCGAGCTGTTTCGCCAGCAGCAGCAGTTCAACGCAACGCTCGAACGTCAAGTCACCGACCGGACGGCGGCGCTGCAAGAAGCACTCGAACTCGAAGCCCTGTTGCAGTCGATTACCGAACGGGTGTTATACGAGCGGGATGAAGCCCAGATTTTGCAGAGCGTGACGACCCTGCTGGCCGAACGCCTGCAATTGAGTACCTGTGAAATTAATACGGTCGATCTGGAAAGCTCGACCCACACAGTGCGTTATGAATGCGCGCGATCGCTTCCTTCAATTCTGGGGCACACGTTTTCCTCCGATGACGATATCGCCAGCCACACGCCGTTTTTGCTAGAGGGCTGTCTACTGTATTTGTGCTGCACGCATCCGCTGGTGGGATGGATCGCGATCGTGCAATGCCCGATTCAAGACGAAGAAGGAATTTTCGGCATTCTGAATCTGATTCGCCCCCAACATGCCGAATTTTCAGATGCAGAAATTCGTTTGGCACAACAGGTGGCGACCCAGTGCGCGATCGCTCTCCGTCAAGCCCGCCTTTACGAAGCCGCCCAGCAGCGCATCGTAGATTTGCAAAACCTGAGCGTGCTTAAAGATGATTTTTTGAGCACGGTGTCTCACGAGTTGCGATCGCCGTTAGCCAACATGCAGATGGCGCTCAAAATGCTCAAGCTCGTTCCCGACCCGACCAAGCAACAGCGCTACCTAGACGTGTTGGAGACAGCCTGCAAGCAAGAAGCCCAGTTGGTGGACGACCTGCTGGACTTACAGCGTTTGGAAGCCCAGTGCTATCAGCTCGCCATCGAAGCGATCGCTCTAGAAATATGGTTGCCAGAAGTCGTCGCACCGTTCGAGCCGCGGGCGCGATCGCGAGGACTGAGATTAGACGTGGACATGCCTCAGCAGCCGCTAGAACTGCACAGCGATCGCGCTTGTTTGGAACGCATTTTGCGCGAATTACTCACGAACGCTTGCAAGTACAGCGCTGACGGCGGGTGCATCCGCGTTACCCTCGCGGCAGCCAGGCTGCGGTCTGACATGATGCCTGACGAGGAGCGTGAGGGCATTCGCCTAGAGGTCTCGAATCCGGCTGTCATTCCTGTGGCCGAACTTCCTCATATCTTCGAGAAGTTCTACCGCATTCCGAAAAGCGATCGCTGGCGGCAGGGCGGCACGGGACTGGGATTGGCGCTAGTCAAACAGATGATGGAGCAGTTGCAGGGCAGCATCTCGGTGACCTGCGAGCGAGACACGACCACATTTTCGCTATGGCTCCCCGCAATCCCTGAGTTCAAACCCAAATGGTCGGGAGAGCTGACGGGGACGGTGCCCGTGCAGCGCAATCGTCTTGCGGGCTGAGCCCGCCGCAAGCGGAGTCTGCCCAAAAAGTCCCGCCCGATACTTCGGTATCTTTGAGTGGCGCGGTATGTCTCGTACCCTGTTGCTGCTATGAGGTCTGAGCTTCGCAACCATGACTCAAACTCGCGATCGCACGTTGCCATCACTGCCCGTCAAGCATCTGATCTTGCCGACCTCCGGGTATCGCGCTGCCTATACCGAGGTGGGGACGGGAGCACCCGTTCTGTTGTTGCACGGCTTCATGGGAACGCACGCGAACTGGATGCCACTGGCTGCGACCCTGAGCGATCGCTACCGCTGTATCAGTCTGGATTTGTTGGGCTTCGGGCAATCGAGTAAACCCGACATCACCTACGACATTGCGACGGAAGTTGCGTTCGTCAACGAGTTCGTCGAAACCCTCGGTCTTGAGGTTGAATCTTTAGCGATCGCCGGGCACTCGTTTGGCGGTTGGGTCGCATCTGCTTACGGATTGGCTTATCCCGAGCGGCTCTCCCACCTCATTCTTTGCGCTCCAGCCGGGATTCGCGACGACGAGTTTTGCGGACGCTACACTCTGATGCGGCCGCTGGTATGGCCGACTCCTGTAGTCGATTGGGGGTTGACGCTCGCGCGCTGGGGAGCTGGGGTCATTGGCAAACGAGATGCCGTCGAGTGGTTGAGCTGGGTGCGACGAGAGTTAATGGCGCAGCCCGTCGCTAGGCAGTTTCTTTTGTCCCGCGATCGCCCTGAAGACGCGATCGACACTGTCGAAGACCAGATTCACGGCTTGAGCGTGCCCACATTAATCCTGGCGGGAGAATGCGATGAGACCATTCCGCTTTGGCATTGTGAGACGTATCGCGATCGCATTCCCAATGCTCGTCTCCACATTCTGCCCGGAGCTAGCCATGCCTTACCGATGGATCATGGGCAAGAAATGATGCCGTTCGTGACGACGTTTTTGGACGAAGCGTAAGCGCGATCGACGATACCCATGAGTTTATAGATGAGTTGCGCCATGGCAAATTCATAGGCATGAAAGCCCTGAATGGGAGCAAATTCCATAATGTCAAAACCGATTATCTGGCGTTGTTGAACCGCACATTCAAAGAGTGAGAGCGTTTGATACCATCCCAATCCCCCCGGAACGGGAGTGCCCGTAGAGGGAAAAATAGAAGGATCCATGCCGTCAGTATCGAGTGTAAAAAAGATATTTGGCGGAAAATCTTCGGGTAGCTCAAATGAATGGATATTTTGCGGAACTAGTACGTCTGCGTCTAGATACTTGACTTGATGAACTTTGCGCAACTCGATTTCTTCTAGACTTATAGCTCGAATTCCGAGCTGAAATAAAGGAATGCCGAGGTCGACAATGCGTTTCATCACCGACGCGTGGCTGTAAGGGTTGCCTTCGTAGGCATCGCGCAGGTCAGCGTGCGCGTCAATTTGAACGATACCAAAATCCGATATGCCTGCATTCAGAAGACCTTTGATTACGCCATATGTAACGGTATGTTCGCCGCCCAAAATCACCGGAAATTGATGCGCGATCGCCTGCGTCGCGGCGGCAATGCGATCGCTTACCTCGTCTGCATCGCCACTTACGTCTACGGGGGAATGGGTGTAGATGCCGCGATCGCAGGGACTACTTTTTCCGTCCCACGTTTCCAACTGCCAGGAAGCTTCTAGAATCTTGGCTGGCCCCCTTGCTGTACCGCTACCGTAAGACACGGAGGCTTCATATGGGACGGGCAACACGTGAAACCAGGCATCTTCCGGGTTTGGATGCGCGAACTCCGATCCTAAAAAGATGGGATATCCCGGTGCGGCAAATCGATCGAATGCATCCATTTCAATCCTCCTCAAGAGAGTCTAGATTTGAAATCTTCGTAGCCAAATTCTCGGACGATTTGTAGTTCATCGGTTTCCGAATTCCAAATCGCGATCGCGGGCAATTTCGTCCCGTTAAACGTGGTTGTTTTCACCATTGTGTAATGAGCCATATCGTCAAACATGATGCGCTGGCCGATTTGCAAAGGGCGATCGAAACTGTAATCCCCCATCACGTCACCCGCCAAACAGGTTAAACCACCGAGTCGATACGTATGCGCTTTTTCCTGCGCCATTCCTGCCCCAAAAATCTCGGCACGATAGGGCATCTCCAGCGTATCGGGCATGTGGCACGTAGCAGAGGTATCCAAGATGGCGATATCGATGTCGTTTCGAGTAATATCGAGCACTTCACTAACGAGAACTCCCGTCTGAATCGCGATCGCTTCTCCCGGTTCGAGATACACCTGCACGTTGTATTTTTGTTGAAATTGGATAATGCGATCGCACAGATCGTCAATTTGATAATCAGAGCGCGTGATGTGGTGCCCGCCCCCGAAATTCACCCATTCCATCTGATTCAGCCAATCGCCAAACTGGGCTTCAACTGCACTTAGGGTGCGATCGAGAGGGGGAAAGTCGCGCTCGCATAGGGTGTGAAAATGGAGTCCGCTCAACCCCGTCAGATCGCGCCGGCCGAACTCAGATAAAGGCACCCCTAGTCGAGAACCTGAAGCACAAGGATCGTACAGAGGCACCTTCCCTTCCGAATGACACGGATTAATTCTCAGGCCGAACTTGAGAACGGGCTTGTGGACGAGAGTCTTCCGAACCAAACCCTGATAACGATGCCATTGACTGAACGAATTGAAAATAACGTGGTCAGATATCTCCAGCACGTTCTGTAGATCGCTTTCAGCAAAGGCCGCCGAATACGTGTGGACTTCACCACCGAATTCCTCCCGCCCTAGCCGAGCTTCAAAAAGCCCGCTTGCCGCAATTCCAGCTAAATATTTTCGGATGAGGGGAGCGAGAGCAAAAGTGGAAAACGCTTTGAGCGCCAACAGAATCTTGGCACCCGTTCGAGCCTGAATACGATGGAGAGTTTCGAGATTATCCCGAACGGCAACTTCGTCGATCGCGAAGCAAGGTGATGGCACTCGTTCGGGATCGAATGCATAAAAAGATTGGCTTCTAATCACAGCAAACTAAAAGCTGGCTTCTCAATGATTTTCCAGGGAAGACCGTAAAGATTCATATCCGCAACGAACGGGTCGGGGTCGAGTTGTTCGATATTCCAAACCCCCGGTTTCAGCCAAATATCTTCGAGCATGAGCTTAGCAGCAATGGTCACCGGTACGCCGGTCGTGTAAGAAACGGCTTGCGATCGCACTTCGGCATAGCTCTGTTCGTGATCGCAAATGTTGTACATGTAAACGGTTTTCTCTTGTCCCTCTTTAAGGCCGCGCACGACGCAGCCGATGCAGGTTTTACCTTTCGTTCGGGAGCCTAAGGAGGCTGGATCGGGCAGTAAAGTTTTCAGAAATTGGATGGGGACGATCTTTTGGCCACGAAATTCCACGGGCTCTATGCTCGTCATACCGACATTTTCTAAAACCTCAAGATAGTTGAGATAGCTTTCCGAAAAGCTCATCCAAAACTGAGCTTTTTCTAAAGTGGGAAAATGCTTAGTTAAGGATTCGAGTTCTTCGTGATACATGCGATAGACAGTATACGTACCCACTCTTTCAGGGCAAGTGAAAGATTGCCGCACGGACATCGCAGGAGTCGTCACGAAGGTGCCGCCTTCCCAGTGGCGACAGGGAGCGGTGACTTCGCGGATATTGATTTCGGGATTGAAATTCGTGGCAAACGGATAGCCGTGATCGCCCCCGTTGACATCGATGATGTTGAGTTCTTTGATTTCATCGAAAAAGTGTTTGGCTAGATAC
>JBCBTL010000150.1:0-6412 GCA_039818705.1 Cyanobacteria bacterium J06639_1 | reverse complement strand
CTAAACAGGAATGGCATAATTTTTTTCAGCCTTGAGTGCTGCACTGGCATCGCTGAAGCAGGCTTGAATATCTTCGAGACCAATACCAGGATAATTTCGAATAATCTCATCGGTACTCCAGCCCTGAGCGAGGAGGTCGATGATGAATTCAACCGCAAGGCGGGCGCCTCGGATAGTGGGTTTACCAGCCAGGATGTCTGAACTGAGAGTTATGCGAGGTTGCCAATCTACAGGTAAACCCAAAACAAGTTGCCTCTTTGATTTTACGATCGAGAGCATTTTTTCGCGATCGCCTGCTCGATTGCGAACCTAATTGACTCCAGCACAAAATTTTCATGCAACGATGCTGTCTTTGCAGATGGCTGAAGGAGCGTAACTTCTGACAGTCAGCAATCCTCGCGATCGCTCTCTCTCCCCTCTACGCAATCGTGCAGATGAAAAGAGCCTGAGACCCCCTTGAGCGATCGCTCTGCCAACCCTTATCCTCTCCTGCCCTCGTTCCCAGACCTACTTCAGACCCAACCCGTTTACTAGGAGACGTAGAGAACAGCAGCACAGCTTCTCTCACTCCCAATCACTGAGGTCTAAGATCATGCAACGCATCAATTCTGGTTTTCTTCTTTCCGCTCTCGCACTCGGCACTGCCGCTTTCTTCGGCTCTGCCCCGGCTGAAGCTCGTCCCGCGATCGTCGAGCGCTTAGCTGAAATCAATTCCCAAGGCACTGAGAAAGACCACGGCGGTTTGGCCTTTAACTCCCGCACGCTTTCAAACGATGTTGAAAAGCCGGAAGCGGTTCTATCTGCCTCGGGCGATGGCTTCAGCGTGGTTGGTGATAAAGGTGGCGAGCGCCCCGCTATCGTGCAGCGCATCAACGATCTCAACGCACGCGGCACCGACAGAAGCTAGGCGATCGGGCATTCGAGGCGTTCGTTTTGACTCAAGGTTACGGCGATCGCCTTCCTAACCCACTGAAGTGCTGGGAGTCTACTGAAAAGTGGACTCCTTCTTCTTTGTATCGCCCAATTATCGCGGCGACCCGTTGTAGAGCATGGTGGTGACTAATGTGGTTTTATCGACCGATATTTCGCTTTCAACGGAGTAGATGCTCTCTCCAGGCGATCGCCCTTTGAAGGTGAAAATCCAAGCTGTATCTGTCTCGCGGTGAGGCGTGTCTGCGGCGGGGCCGTGCATGACATCTTCAGCTCGGTAAACGCCCAATCCTCCGTTGGTTTGTTCTGCCGCTTGGCGAGCGTAGTTTTTGGCCGTGTTGAAGCGATCGACTCGTGCCAAAGCAGCCAAACTCGTTTCAGATGCAAAGTTCTCCTCAGATGGAGGAGTAAATTCGATGGGGCGCTCTACGGTCTCGACGGGCAATTCGGTAGTCTCAATCGGTAATTCGACAGGCTCGACGGGCAGTTCGGTGAAGCCGGAATCGTTCGGAGATTCAGCATTACTGAGAGGTAGCGACTGCGTGGTAACTGGAGTTGTGGAAGGCTGCTCGGACGAGCGGATAGGGCCGTTGTAGAGCACGGTGGTCGTCAGCGAGTCTTTCATGACTTCCACTTCGGATTCCAGCGTGTACGTGCTTGCTTCGGGCGATCGCCCTTTGAAGGTAAAAATCCAGCGATCGCCACCATCTCGATAGGGAGCCTCTCCCGCAAAGCCGTGCATGGCATCTTCGGCTCGGTAAGCACTCAAGCCACCGTTTGCGGCTTCTCCCGCTTGGCGAGCGTAGTTTTTGGCGGTTCCCAAGGCTCTAATTTCAGCAAAATCGATACTTGCTTGGGCGATGAGAGTCGGCGATGGGGATAACAGCTCGGTGGGATTGGCGATCGCGGATGTCGCACTCAAAGACAGCCCTAAACCGCTCGACAGCGCGAGCAGCGGTAAGAGCGATGGCGTCATTCGCTGGCGTAGAGATGACATGATGCCTCCTGACCCCGTTGAGTTATCCTTTGCAATGTCGTCCTTTGCAATATGGACTGTACGACGGGGAATTTAACGCATTGTTGCCTTCTCTGCTCCAAAGCGCAGAGAGCGCTGACGAGTTGGGCGAGAACTGAGGCGATCGCACTTTAAGGGGTTGCGAACACAAGCGGTTGACTGCCGAGCCTATTGGCCGCGTGCCGTACTCCTGGATTTTTGAGCAAAGCGGGCACGATGAGGTTGCTGGCGAGCCTGCCCCCGAACAGGTTGCGAGCTACAGGCCCGAGCCGGAGTGCAGCCGCGCCACCCATCACGAACAGATTGCTCCCCGGCCACCGCAAAAACTCATCCAAAATGGGCAAGCCGTTGACCGTCGGGCAGGGAAAGGCAGACCGAAACTCAGACAGCAGATCCCATTGGTTGGCATCGAGCTGATTTCCGGTGGCTAGCCAAATGCGATCGACGGGCTGATGCGCGATGCAGTCGTGGACGTTGGGGCGATCGCACTGCACCTGCCAAGCGGTTCCATCCCACTCGGCGTGCTTCACTTGGCAGCGTTCGTAAAACGTCAGCTTGTTCTGCCTCGCAGCGCGGCGCAGGCGCGTCAGGATTGCTGGAGTGAGAGATCCGCCATTTCGAGCGGCTTTCATCATCTGCCACCTGCGCTCCCAGTTCGGTTCGGCGTGAAACTGTCTTAAATATTTCGGCCCCAGCCACCCCGGATCGGTGTCGAAGAGTTTTTCGTAGAACTCTCGCCGCGCCATCATCACCACCGTTGCGCCACGGGCGATCGCCCCCAACGCCAAATGACCGCTCGTTAATCCACTGCCGACAATCAAAATCCGTTCGCCTGTAAGGTTCATTCCGCGTAAATCGATGTCCTGAGCGTGACATAAGCGATCGGCGGGATAGGTCGAGGTCATCGCGTCCGCCCATTCAGGTAAGAGTGGCGCTCCGCCCCCCATCGCTAAAACGACTCGCCTTGCGAACAGGCTGCGACCGTCTGCCATCACCAACTGAAAGCGGTGTTTTCTCCAGCGACCGGGTAGGATGTGGCTGACCCGAGCCGCCGCGACTTTATCGGCTAAATCCCATTGCTGAATCGTGCGATCGCAAAACCGTTGAAAGAGGCTCGTTCCGGGCAAGTCGTAGGGGGGAAAGAGTTCGTTCGAGCGATCTGTGGCAAACGCTCGCAGGGCGTGAGGATTGGGATCGGGATGATGGACTGCGGGCGATCGCAGGTGAGGGATGTCCATTGCCGCGAATTGGTGATGCCATTGCTGCATCCACGTCCCGGCAGGATCGATGGCGATAAACCGCTCCCGCATCGATTTTTTCTTTTGAATCAGGTGGGTGGCCAGGGTGAGCGCTTGAGGGCCAGCCCCCACGATGGCGATATCGATAGATTCGGGAATCAACCCAGACTCGGGATATTGGACTGTCGGTGAAGTTTCGTGCAGGTGGCGTTCGGAAGTCGCTAGAACCATTGACAGAGACTGATACCGTCACGAGAATGATAATCATTCTCATTTTATCGCGAGGAATTCGGTTTGCGGCTCGTGGATATGCTGGGGCTGGTTTGGCGATCGCTTGTTGTCGATTGGCGGCTGGCGATCGCGTGTCGCTGGTCGAACGTTTAGAGAATGTCTCGACACCCTCGGCTTTGATGGCTGATGCGGGTGCGTTGACTCAATCGTTGCGCTGTCACTGAGAACCAAATGTCTGATTCATCGATTGTCGTTGTGGCTGGGCCTTCTGGCAGTGGAAAAACTGCGTGGATCGCTCAGCGTCTTGCGGAAGCCACTCAGCCCGCTCTGTACGTGTCTGTGGATGGCGAAGCGATCTCGGTGGAGCTGGCCTACATCGGCTATCGGTTTCCGAAAGTGCGGTTGGCAAATGCGCGCGCGTTGCCGCAGGTGTTCGATGAGTTGGCGGAGCCGACCGTGATTTACGTCGAAGTCGGGTTTTCTGAAGACGTGCAGGAGCTGAGCTTGGGGGGCTTGCCCAGTCATCGGGTTGCCGTTCTTCCCCCCTCGCTGCATCACTCCGCGTGGCACGACTGGGCGGACGAGATCGTGGCGGGGAATGAGGTTGCCATTTTCGAGCCTCATAAGATGCCCGAGGTGTGGACGATGTCGCTGGCGGGTCAGGTGTTCGATGCGCCCAGCTTAGATGACATCTCGATCGAGCTGACGGGCGGGGCTTACGGCAAAGTTCACCGGATGAAAGCATTAGTCGAGCTGCCGGACGGTCGCTTGTTCTATCTCGATTTTGTAGACGGGATGCCCGGCATTGAATATGGAGAACCACGAGTGCCACAGTGGTTGGAAGGGCGACCGCAGCGCTTCAGTGGCATTGAGGTGGTGGGTTGGAATTTAGAAGGCGACACCATTGCCCGCACGATCCGCGATGGCTGTTTGTCTAATGAGGCGATCGCCCACTATCAGCTTCAGTACAAGTCTCAAAGTTCATCTTCTGTTCCTCAGGCAGCTCAATGAAAATCGCGGTCATTTCTTGCATTCACGGCAATACCGAAGCGCTCGACGCCGTATTGTCCGACATCGACGCTCAGAACGCAGAGAAAATCTACTGCCTGGGCGATTTAGTGGGCTACGGCCCGCACCCCAATGAAGTCGTAAACCGGATTCGCTCTCTCGACATTCCGACGTGTCAGGGATGTTGGGATGAAGATATCGTGGACGGTCTGAACGCCTGCGACTGTAGCTATCCTTCGCAACTGGCGGAAAAGCGGGGCAAGCTCGCCCACGAATGGACGGATCGAGTCATCGAGCCCGACGTGAGGGAGTATCTGGCCGCGTTGCCGATGACCGTGCGCGAGGATAATCTCTGCTTCGTCCACGGCAGTCCCAACAGTCAGCACGAATATTTGCTGCCCAGCATGGACGGGTTCGCGGCGCTGGAGCGGGTGTTATCTGTCGAAGCTGACGTTCTATTTTGCGGACACACCCACGTTCCCTACGTGCGGGAGCTGGACAATGGCTCGATTACCGTAAGTCTTCAGCAGTCCAATGGGGGATCGGGAGAGGCGAAAGTGACGCAACAGTTCGCCGCACCGCTCAAGAAAATTATCAACGCCGGATCGGTAGGGGAACCCCGTCACGGCAGACCGAATGCCACCTACGTTTTGTACGACACCGACACCCAGCAAACCACCATGCGGGAAGTGCCCTACGAATTCACCAAAACCTGCATGGCGATTCTCGAAAGCGGATTGCCCCCCATCTTCGCCTGGCGACTGGCACGGGGGATGGAATTTGCGGAGCGCGCCGACGATCCCAGCCACGTGTGCCAGCGATAGCAGCCCTCAACTAAACAGCCGATCGTCGATTTCGAGAGAGGAAAACCATCATGCACTGGGCGATTCTGAGTGGCATTGAAGGGAATGTAGAGGCCTACGAAGCCGTCCTGAAAGACATCCAGCGCCAGAAACAGCAGGTCGCCGTTCTGTTCGTCCTCGGGGATTTCGTGGGGCTGAAGGGTGACAACCAAGCGACGATCGAACGGTTGCGATCGCCTCGCCCCGGAGAGCTGCCCCCACAGGTTTGCGTCGGGTGGTGGGAGGAGCAGTGTTTCAGCCTGCACGGACTGAGCGGGTCGCTCGATGCCCCAGAACTGATGGAGCAGGAGGGGGGAGAAGGCGTCCGCGCGCTGTGGAACTCCGTGCCTCGGGAGGCGGTGCTGTGGATGCGATCGCTTCACTTCGGCTTTCACGAACTGGACTGCCTGTTAATTCACGGCAGCACCTTGAGCTACGCCGACGAGCTAACTCCCGAAACTCCAGCTATTCAACTGTGCGATCGCCTCATTCGCGCGGATGCCAACCGTCTGTTTTGCGGGCGATCGGGACTGACGTTTGAATGCGAAGTCTTCCCCCACCAGCTCACGTCGTCCGTGACCACTCTAGACGGAGCGCAAGAGCCAGTAGACCAAGGCAAAACCTCTCGGCGCGTCGTCGGAGTGGGGTCGGTAGGGCGGACGCAGGGGCTGGCGACCTACACGATGTATCACTCTGGAAGCGATCGCGTCACCTTCAAAACGGTTCGCTACGGTCAAGCCAAGGGCTTCGCTCCCACCTCAGCGAGATCGTCCGTCAAATCCCGGAAGTAAGCTCTCTAGCTCTAGCTGCGACCCCGTTCTGATTGTTGCGTTCTTTTTTGAGAGTTCGTGCGTGGGTGGCGATCGCGCTACCCGAACGTTCGCGAGGTATATGGCATTCCTGCTTACTCCGCTAATACTTGGTGTTTTTCATGACATTCTCAACAGCAGACTTAGCCGTCAATCGAGAAATGCCCGTCACTATCATTACGGGTTTTCTGGGCAGCGGGAAAACAACGCTTTTGAATCACGTCCTCAGTAATAAAAAAGACCTAAAAGTTGCTGTTCTGGTGAATGAATTTGGCGACATCAACATCGACAGTCAGCTTTTAGTGTCGATGGATAAGGACATGGTGGAACTCAGCAACG
>JBCBTL010000149.1:0-6430 GCA_039818705.1 Cyanobacteria bacterium J06639_1 | reverse complement strand
CTTCTATCTCCTCGGGCTGTCGCAGTTTGGTAATGTTTCGGTGTAGGCAGTGTGCTGCAGTCAGTACCCAGTGCGAATGCACGACAGTCGCTCCGCAGATGTGACCGGGGAAAGCAGGCTCGTCTGCTCTGACAATAGCTACCATCCACGGCCAATCACTTGGGTTTGAAGGAGTTCCACCCACGATCGCTGGAAACATGCGCGAGTCAGCTTGCAGCGACACCGCATACGTGCCAGGAAAGAGGCGATCGAATTGATAGCGACCGTCTGCATTCGTGATGGTTGAGGCTTCATCTGGATCGAGAGTGCCGTCGAGATTGCGGTCTAGAAATACTATTCGCTCTGATAAAAGCAATTCACCTGAATCGATTTCAGTATTGGCGTTAGTGTCTTGCCAAGCAGTTCCCGCGATCGCCCCCGTCGCTTCTAAGGGCAAAACTGGCATTGCGATCGCCTCGGCCAACACCTCCGAACCCAATAATCGACTGCTTCTCCGCGCCAGTTGCTCTGCAGTGGGCGATGCCAACGCCAAGGCTGAGACGAACGTGGCTGCATCAGCCAGTGAAATTGGGGTGGGGGCGACAACATCGGCAGACATTTTCGCTCGATCGAGATCGAGGCTGGGAGCGATCGCCAATTCAGCTCCCGTCAAATGCTGCGCTGCATCTGCGAGAACGGCGTCATTCTCATGACCCAGGGGGAGCGTTTGTAGGTAGCTTGCAGCCAGGGCGATCGCGCTATCTTCCAAACGAACGGAGTCGCGAGCGGGAGCGAAAAGCAGCGAGACGCGCTCCGATCCAGTTGAACGCGAGGTAGACACGCTGGCGGGAGCGATCGCAGATGGCGAAACGTCATGCGTACAGCCGGTGAGAGCGATCGCGAGGAGCAGATAAAACGCGGGCGGTCGTCTAGCAACTCTTGACATCGTCACGTATCCAGGCGGATGCGCGGGTCGATCGCTTGCAACATTAAATCGGCCAGGAGGTTTCCAGCGATCAGCATGACGGCGCCCAACAGCAGACCTGCCATGACGACGTTGATATCGAAACTGAGGACGGCTTCCAGGAGCAGACGACCCAATCCAGGCCAGTTGAAAAAGAATTCGGCAATAAACGAGCCGCTGAGCAAACTGGCAAACTCGAATCCCAAGATCGTAACGAGGGGATTGACTGCGTTGCGCAGAGCGTGAACGACAACGATGCGCCATTCTGGTAAACCCTTGGCGCGAGCCGCTTGGATATAGTCCTGCCGCAGCACGTCCAAAAAGGCCCCGCGCGTAATCCGCTGCAATCCGGCAAAACTAGTGATGCTGAGGGCTAAAGCTGGCAGCAGTAAGTGAGACACGAGATCGATCGCCTGACTCAACGGCGAGCGCTCGGCAAAATCTACGCTCGTCATGCCCCCCACAGGAAGCCAAGGTACGTTTTGAGCCACGAAGAGCAGCAAAATAGCGAGGACAAAGCTCGGCATCGCCTGTCCCGTATAGCTGACCACTTGCAGCAGGCGATCCACCCAGGTGTTTTGCTTGATGGCACTCAACACCCCCAGCGGAATGGCGATCGCCCAGGTCATCACCACAGAGGCGATCGCCAGCAGCAACGTCGCTCCAGCCCGAGAGAGCACCAAAGCTAAGGCAGGGATGCGATAGGCATAGCTAGCCCCCAAATTCCCTCTGAGCAGATTACTCAGCCAGATAAAATACTGGACTAAAACTGGGCGATCCAGCCCCAGGCGAGTCCGTTCGGCTTCGATGAAGGCATCGCTGACGGTCGGATCTTCGAGGCGTAGACGTTCGACGAAATCCCCTGGAGCTAACTTCATGAGCATGAAACTCAGAAGCGTCACTAGCAACAAAATGGGAATCGCCTGCAAGACCCGTTTGGTAACGTGACCCACCCATCCGGGCAGGGCAATTCGGCGGGCGGGCAGCGATCGCGATTCGGTCATCGAGTTCGAGTCTGAGAGGGTTTGTCCCACTTTGCCACAGGCTGTGGATGTCGCTGTATGCCTGGAATCACCATTCATCTCGGTAAAATGGGTCTAAGTTCACCTGTCTTGGCCTTTGCGGAACATCTTCATTACGGGGGCTAGTGGCTGTATCGGTCACTATGTCGTTGCCACCTCAATCGAGCGATCGTCCGATCGCCTATTCCTACTAATGCGCGATCCGACGAAGTTGCAATTTCGACCCGATCCCGAGCGCGTCACCATCGTTCCGGGCGATTTAGAAAACATCATCAAACACTCAGACTTACTCAGACGCATGGATGCGGTCGTTCATTTAGCTACAGCGTGGGGACATCCAAATGTCGATGTCGAGGCAACGCTGCAATTATTTAATTTATTGGACGGCGATCGCTGTCAGAAAATTCTTTATTTTTCAACCGAAAGCATTCTCGATCGCCACAATCAACCCTTAGACATTGCCGGACGAGCTGGAACACCTTACATTCGTTGCAAATACGAAATGCTGATGCGGCGGAAAGAAGTAAAGCTGCGCGATCGCTTGATAACGCTGTATCCCACTCTCGTTTTCGGTGGAGCCAAAGATCGCCCTTATTCCCACATCACTACGGGCATTTCTGAGGTGGCAAAATGGTTGCCCCTTATTCGCTTTTTGAAAGTGGACGGTAGCTTTCATTTCATGCACGCCGAAGACATCGCCCAAGTGGTGGCGTACTTACTCGATCGCCCCGCCCCAAGTCCCGATCTCGTGCTCGGCCATCCGGCGATGACGGTAGAAGAGTGTGTCGATCGGGTCTGCTCGTTCTACGACAAGCGCATTTATTTCAAAATTCCCGTTCCGGTGGGGTTGCTAAAAGCGATCGCCGTCCGAGTCGGTGTCAGACTCTCAGAATGGGACGACCATTGCATCGAACATCGCCACTTCATTCACGATGCAGTTGATACCGAGACGTTTCAGCTCGAATCTCGCTTTCGCAGCATCGAACATCTCTTGGCCGAATATGGCTAGCGACACTTACTCATCGTCTAGAGGAATGCCCCAGCGCACGCGGCCTTTACCGAAGTAGCGACCGAACTGCTTTTCGTACACTTCGTCTTCGTCTTGGGTTTCCATGCGGGCGTCCGATCGCGGATAGCACACGCACAGTAAAGCGTATCCTTCTCGTCTCAAGTCCTTTGAGATGCCCATTGCTTCAGGCTGATACACGTCGCCGGAAGTCACTCGGACAGCACAGGTGGTACAAGCTCCGTTGCGGCAGGCGAAGGGGAGGTCGATGCCCTGGTCTTCAGCAGCGTGCAGAATATAGCGATCGCTCGGCACCTGCACCGTGTAATGGCGATCGCGCTGGCGATCGTGAATCTGAATCGTGTAGGTATCGGTCATCTTAAAAACAGGCTGAGGGCGGGGCTTATTCAGCCTAGATTCGGAGGAGCGATCGCGCAACGCAAGCGCAGGAAGCCATTTTCTGTCACGATTCAGAGTGCGCGATCCGTCTCAACATGCGCTCGCCCTGAATTCAATCTCCAGTTCTCCTTGTCATGGCAAAACTTTCCGAAGATCTCACTGCGTTTTTACAAGCCCCCGATCGGAGCGAGCGGATCTCCATGTCAGAGGTTCAAACTCTAGCTGGAGAGAGGGGATTTGGCTTTTTGTTCGTCATTTTGGCGCTGCCGTCTGCTCTGCCCGTGCCTGCTCCTGGATATTCCATTCCTTTCGGTCTAGTACTCGGGTTCTTAGCCCTGCAAATGGTGGCTGGACGACAAACGCCTTGGCTACCGCAACGGGCGCGGCGAGCCTCAGTGCCTACCGATCTAGGGCGAGCTTTTTTAGAAAAAGGGACGTGGCTTTTGCAGCGAGCTGAGTTCTTCACGCGCCCTCGCCTTCCTTGGTTATGTCAGAGTTTTGTGGGGCGGCGAGTCTTGGGAGTGGCGATCGCGTTAATGGCAGCCTCAATGCTGATTCCCGTTCCTGGAACGAATACCCTACCTGCGTTCTCGATCTTCGTGATGGGGTTCGGACTACTCGATGATGACGGAATCGTCGGTTTGTTTGGATTGTTAGCGTCGGCGATCGCTGGAGCCGTCTCGATCTCAATTCTGTTTTTCGGCTTCAATATCCTGAAGCTCGCGATCGAACAGCTCAAAGCCGCATTCTAGACGGCTAGACAAGGCAGGTTTTACAAAAAGCGGGTGAGTTCGACGCGATAGCGACCCTTTTTGGTTTGGTTGATGTCGCCCACTTCCACGCGACCGCGACCGCGAATCGAAATCAAATCTTCGGGTTGGACAGAACGGCTAGACTGCGAAATCGTGCGCCAGTTGACTTTGACATCCCCCGACTGAATGAGTTCGGCCATGCGGCTGCGGGAGGTGCTAAAGCCAGCGGAGGCGATCGCGTCCAACCTCAAAGACGCTTCCACGGTCGTAATCGCCTTTTTGCGAGGGGGACGAACTTTCAGCTCGTCTAGCCCGATTTGACGCACCTTCACTGGGACGGAGCGCACTTGAGTCAAGCTGAACTGCAAATGTTCAACCAGCTCGGGCACGACAAGCACCTGAGCACCCTGCTCTCCTAACACGAGGATGTCGCCGAGCTTGTCGCGAACGATGCCCGTGCCCAGAATGGCTCCCAAGAAGTCGCGATGGGTAGCCGTATCGAATAGAAAATTACCGCGAATGTCGAGTGCGGCTAGTTCGACGTACTCTTTCGCCAGCGAACTGGGATCGTCGGGGTTGTCCGCAACGAGCAAGGACGGACGCGCTAACGCCAAACGCTGACGCTCAGCCTGAGGATATCCCCCCCAAGCAACAGCCACTAATTCAGTGAGGGGGGCGAGTCGGGGCAAAATTTCTCCGACTTCGGCAGGCGATAAAAACTTGGACTGCTCTACCGTCCACGTACGCAGCGCGCGATCGGCCAAATCCAAAACCCGAGCCAGCGTTTCACGATGTTCGACATTGCGGAGCAAGTCTTCGCGCGGCAGCAATCGGCTAGAAACTTCAGGAGTTTGAAGGGTTGTCATAGACGGTCAGCCGGAGCATCTGTGGACTTCGGCTAGTGCGATCGAGACTAAATCAATTAAGACTCTCTCAGCACCAGCTAAGTTCATTCTAAAAATCTCACGACATCCTGACACTGACCAATCAAGCAGTATTACGCGGCGTTGCGGTTCGTTGCGTTCACCGACTGAAATACCTGCAACGCCCGCACGAACTGAGGATCGCTGGCCGTTGCTACCCGATCGCGGGTCAAGAGTTGTCCCTCGGGTAACTCTACGGTGATGTCGGGTTCGATACCTAATTTATTAATATCTCGGTGCGCTGGGGTCATGTACTTGGCAATCGTGACTGCCATGCCCGAGCCGTCAGACAGCTCGAAGAGCGATTGAATCGATCCTTTACCGAACGTGCGCGTCCCCACGAGTACGGCGCGGTGATTGTCTTGCAAGGCTCCAGCCAGCACTTCGCTGGCGCTGGCGCTGCCGCGATCGACCAGAACGGCTAGCGGTGCCGCTGTTAGTCGATGCTCGGTGGCGCGGGCGCTATCCTGCACGCCGTTGCGGTCAATGGTGTAAACAATCGTGGCATCCGACAGCCACATCTGTGCGATCTCAATTCCCGCCCGTAGCAACCCGCCGGGATTGCCGCGCAGATCGAGGACGTACCCAGCAACGTGCTGGTTTTCGGCCTCATCGATCGCCTCTGCCACGCGATCGACCGCGTTGCCATTGAACTGACTCAGGCGAATGTAGGCGATGCTCTCTGAGCCGATCGCGTTTTTCACGATTTGGGTACGGACGGGATCGATCTCGATTTCCGCGCGCTCCAGCACCACGTCGAATTGGCGATCGCCCCTCACAATGCCCAGCCGCACGGAAGAACCCGATTCGCCGCGCATCAGCGCTGCCGCTTCGTCCAACCCCATCCCCGTCGTTGGCGCATCGCCAATAGTTGAAATGGCGTCATTCGGCTGTAAACCCGCTCGCGCTGCTGGGGAGTCTTCGATCGGAATGAGAACTCGAATGCGATCGCCTGCTTCATCCAGCGCGATCTGCAAACCGACGCCACTCAACGCACCTGCCGTCGAAGTTTGCAAGCTGCGATACGCTTCGGGGTTGAGAAACCGAGTAAACGGATCGCCTAGCGTTCCCATCATTTCGACGATCTTGGCGTAAGTCGCGTCGCGATCGGGCATGGGCTTGCGCAAAAAGGCTTGCCGCACTTCCCACCAGTTCTGTTCGTTAAACGACGCATCGACATAGGCGCGATCAAGCGTCGTCCACGCCTGCGAGAGCAGCTTTTGCTCGTCCCCCCAGCTCAGGCGAGGTTGGCAAGCACTCAACACCAACATCAATGGCAGCACCAGCGCCAGCAAGCCCTGCCAGCGCGATTTCGCTCGCCATTCCCGCCAAAAACGCACCACACTAAAAAAATGCACCATCAGTAGCCGTAGATACCCGCTTAG
>JBCBTL010000148.1:0-6435 GCA_039818705.1 Cyanobacteria bacterium J06639_1 | reverse complement strand
CGGAGGCCACTAGCAGACCCATTGCGGTGGTTGAGACTTTTTTATCGCCGCCGATCGCGTGTTCTTCCAGGGGCAAGTTAGCGATCGCCGGTATCTCCCTCACTGTTTCGGTAACAGCGACGGTGCCGCCCGAACCGCCTCCAGCCCGAGTCAAATTCGTGCGGACGACATCCCACGCTTTGGCCGGGAGCGCCCGTTCTTTCAAGGCGCTGACAATATCTTCGTTGTCGAGGGTGTGGAAGCCGTAGAGATTGTGGGATTTGGCTCCGCGCGCGTGAACGCCCGCACCCTTGAGCTGCTTGATGATGAGCACGGTGAGCTTGCCTCCCAAGGCGGAAGCAGCGGCTTCTTGAGTTGCCACGATCGCCGCCTGCGTAAATGCGAGCCGCTGTCCGAACGAAAACGCCGTGCTGTCAACGTAGTCGCCGGGCTGGTCGCGATCGTCGAAGTCTTTGGCATCCAGCAGCACCACTTCTTCCACGCCGTTGCCGTGCCAGTAGGCTTGCATCCGCTCGTTGGATTGAGTGGACACCATGCTGTGGTGTTCTTGGCTATAGCCGTTCCAGATCAGTACGGGCAAGAAATTCGTCACCGTGGGAAAGGCCGTGTGGAAGTGAGCGATCGCGCTCGTAATGTACGGCTCGCCCAGTCCGCCATCACCCAGCGTGAAGGGAAAGAGGGTGTCGCGATTCAGATAAGCTGCCGCCATCGCGAAGTGCTGCCCCTGGCCGAGCGGCCCAGCAGGCCCGAGAATGCCGGGAATCGAGCCGGATAGGTGGCCCAATAGCCCGTGCATCTCCCGAAAGCGATCGCGCAACTGCTGCACGGTTTCGATTCCCATCGCTTCGAGAGAGCGATCGAGAAACACCGAACTGTAAAAGCCGGGGGCGTGGTGACCGACTTCAGTAAAGATATTTTTATACCCCAGCATCAGCAGCGCTGCGTAAGCTTCGACGCTGCTGGCAAAGCCGCCGGGGTGGCCAGATGCCTTGCTGGCAGTCACTTGCAGCGTTAGGTAACGCAATGCATCCGCCAACAGCAATGTTTGATAGACCGCATTCGCATCGTCCGCACCGGCGATCGCCGTCGATCCTTCAGGAATCGCGGCCTGACTGGCAAACGTCTCGAAATTCGGCAGCGCCTCGCCGAAATACTGAATGCCTTCGCAAAAGGCGGGAATATTCTGCGTTGCAACGGTCATAGGGGGTGTCCTCGTTCGCGATCGCCAGCACCTCTCTCACTATGGATCGAGATGCGATCGAAGCAAACTAGGATAAGCAATCGTAGCTATCGAATGGCAGCGATGGCAGCCTTCAAGCTGTTCAAGACGGTTTAGCGACCCAGAATGCCTTCGCAGTCAGGGTTTCTGTGTCCTATAAAATCTCAAGAGCAACATCAGAAGCAGTACAGGTCGCATCCCGATGTCATCATTTATCGGTCACGGATTGCTAGGAGGGACGATTTCTACTTCTACTACAACTTGGGCATCGAGATGGGCGTGTTGCTCCTCCTGTGCCTGTGTGCGTATCGTCTCAGCCGACCGAGAGTGCCAACCCCGTGGGAATGGGGAGCGATCGCGATCGGGCTGGGTATTTCGGGACGATGTGCCTACTGGGCTTACGGTCTCGTGCGTTGAATGCGAGCTCTAGGACGTGCTAAGGGCGCGACACCCAACCGATGATGCTTGCCAACACCAGGGCAGGTGCTAACAGCATGACCAACGGCCAGTAATGCGTCAGTACGTCTTGCCAGACGCGATCTTCTGCCGACGACTGCAGCAGCTCTTCCACGCGAGCCGCTGAAGTCGGACGCGACCATTCATCAGTCCCTGTCGCTGACGACAGGACGGGTGGTGCCGGACACAGTGAGGTATTGCTCAGCTCTGACATGATGAAGCCAATCCCTCGAAAGAAGGTTGTGCGAAAGACTCTCCCTACTATGCGCGATCGCGACCGTCGAACCAGCGTCAGATGCGACAGAATCCTCTGTGATATCCCGCATCGCCAGCATCGTTTAGAGTGAAAAGCCTAAGCCTCCATAGAAACCCGTTCCCGTCAGCGATCGCAGTCACTCCCCCGATACCGATGACTTCTTCTCAATCCTCCACGGATCGACGTTCGCCGAACGCCGTCACGGTCGAGATTTTGGATGCTGCCGAGTTTCGCCGAACGCTGACGCGCTTAGCCTCAGAGATCGTGGAACAGCACCCCGATTTGAGTCGGGTGGTGCTGGTGGGCATTCGCACCCGTGGCGTACCGCTGGCACATCGGCTCGCCCATCACATGAGCGCGCTGTCCCGGCTGACCGAATTAGATGACTCCGCCACAGGCCACGATGAGGCGGAGGAGCCGCATCTGGACGTGGGGGCACTCGATATTACGTTCTATCGGGACGACTTAATGCGATCGCGCCTGCGCACCCCCAACCCCAGCGATATCCCCGGAGATTTGACCGACCGACAAGTGGTGCTGGTGGACGACGTGATTTACAGCGGGCGCACCATCCGCGCTGCGTTAGAAGCCCTCAATGATTTCGGACGACCGGAATGCGTGCGCTTGGCCGTATTGGTCGATCGCGGCCACCGCCAACTCCCTATTCATCCCGACTACGTGGGCAAAGTCCTGCCTACGTCTGACTCCGAACTGGTGCGGGTTCGACTGACAGAAGAAGACGGCAGCGATTTGGTGTTTATCGAGCAGCCGTAGGCGATGAGTGTCTGGGTTGGGCGCTCTCGCTCGAAGCGATGCGATCGCGACTCGATCGAGCGACTCGATCGAGCGACTTGGCTAAGCGAGTTGTTTAACTAAGCGGGCTGTTTTGCGGTTTTCCGCTCGGCAAACAGTTGCGCCGTGTCCGCAAGACTGCGGGCGAAGGCATCGAAACGGCGATCGAGCTTTTCATCTTGAAGGCGATCGCTGTCGTCAAATGCATTCCAGGCTTGACCGATCGCGATCTGCTCGGGAATCACCCATCCATGCACCCAGCGCACGATGGTTCGGAGGTGATTGAGGGCGTTGCTGTTAGACGTTCCCCCCAACACGCTGATGAGGCCGAAGACTTTCCCGTCGAGCTGGTCGAAACTCATCAAATCGAGCGCGTTTTTAAGAATGCCGCTGGCGCTGCCGTGATATTCGGGCGTGGCCAAGATGACACCATCTGCGCTCTTAACTAACTGCCGCAGCCGAGCGACATCAGGATAATCGGCGTACTCGTCGCTGCCGTCACAAAACGGTAGGGTCATTTCCCGCAGGTCGATGATTTCGGTGTCTGCACCAAGTTGACCGACTCGCTCCATGGCCAGCTCTAACGCGCGATACGTGTAGGACTGCGATCGCAAGCTGCCCCCAATTCCAACGATCTTGACCATGATGCTCTCCTTTACAGCCAAATCTCCTGCATAAATCATAGTCGTTATGAGTACGAATATCAAGCCTCGCAGAGGTCGCGCCGCCCGATATTGACGAGCCCTTTCGGGATCGTTATAAATGAGTGTGTACTTACTTATTTTGCGTCAGCAGCACGATAGTGAGGGTTAATGAAACTCTGGACAGTTCAAGCGATCGCGGTAGTCAATGGGTTGAGTTTGTTAGCGGCCGTGCCCGCTCTCGGGCAGAGCGTGGAGAAACGAGTGGAAGAGGCTGCCAGAAGCGCCCTCACTCGGGTGAAATTGGCGCAGGCGTCATCAGACACGGCTGCCGCATCAGACGCGGCTGAAGAACGCTCCGATCGCATCAACTACGTTGGTATTGGGGGCACGCTGGGACTAGCGGATGAAGGCGAGACAGCGTTTGGAGAAGGTGGATTTTCGCTCTTGGGCAAAGTGTCATTAACCGAACGCCTGTCGATTCATAATGCGTCAGTCTTTGGCGATCGCGCTATCAGTTCTTTTGCTCTCACCCGAAACCGACCCATTCGCGAGCGCGACTCCAGCCGCATGCGATACGTTCCCTTCGTAGGGGCAGGACTGACGATTGAAACCGACGAATTCGATATCGATCCAATGCTCGCGACAGGCATTGATATCCCGCTGGCAAATCATTGGGCTGGAACGACTCGTCTCAATGTTGCATTCGATGAATCGGGAGCTGATATCGGACTCTCTGTCGGAATTGGATACGATCTCAGGCGGCTTTTCTTCGGTCGATAAATGCACCCGCTCGGGCTATTTCGCTGCCAACGAGAACGGCTTGACACGCAAATCCACAACGGGTTACGAAGGAGATCGACCTTGTCTTTGTCTGTGATGCCACGACCGCCCAAGATTACGAATGAAGAAATTCTAGAGGCAGCTCGCAAGGTCTTTTTAGCTCGGGGAGTTCGCGCGTCTACGGTGGAGATTGCGGAGCTGGCGGGCATTTCTGAAGCGTCGATCTTCAAGCGATTTGCCACGAAGCAAAAGCTGTTCATGGCGGCGATGGGGATTCCCGAGAATCCGGCTTGGGTGGAGGTTCTATCCGGTCAGGAACCCAGCCCCGACGTTCGCGCCGAACTGGTCGAAATTTGCGTTCTCATTCTGGAATTCAATCGCGAGTTCATGCCCCGCGTCTTGATGCTGCTGGCGCAAGGGAATTTACCCCAGTCTCAGATGCCCGATTTCTTGCCGCCGCCGTATCGCGATCGCTTGCTGTTAGCCAAGTACTTCAAGCGGGCGATCGCGGCGGGATACATGCGATCGTGCGATGCAGAAACGCTCTCGTCCATCATCGTGGGCACGCTGATGAATCAGGTCATGGGCAGCATCATGGCTCAAAAGCTCGCCAGAGGAAAAGCAACCCCTCCACCCGACATCGATGCCCGCGCGCTGGCTGAAGATCTGATCGAAACGTTGTGGACGGGAATTGCGCCCGAGACTTAATTTTTTGACTTAATTTTTTTGGTTCATCAATAAGTAAGTACTCACGTCTTTTGGTGGCAATGACGAGATGACTGTGACGGACTCAAACACTGAAACAAGTGCTCTCAAGGCTCCGCCCAAAGCAGCTTCGGCGGGGAAAAAGTGGCTCTGGGTGCTGCTGCCGATCGCGCTGTTGGGGGTGGGATTTCTGGTGCGGCGGGTGGCGGTACAACGATCGCGATCGGCTAACCCCGAAGCGATTTCGCGGGCGGTCGAGCGCAAAAACCTACCGATTACGGTAACGGCGAACGGGACGGTGGAGGCGGAGCGATCGATCAACCTCAGCCCGAAAGCGTCCGGAACGATCGCGATGTTGCTGGTGGAAGAAGGCGATCGCGTGGGGCGAGGAGAGGCGATCGCGATTATGGATGACTCCAACCTGCGGGGAGAACTCGTGCAAATGCAGGGGCAGCTAGCTCAGCAGGAGGCTGACCTGGCGCGGTTGCTGGCGGGGGAGCGCCCGGAGGATATCGCGCGGGCGCAAGCTCAGTTAGCCGAGGCGGAAGCGCAACTGGCGGAATTGCGATCGGGCAATCGCGCGCAGGATATCGATCAGGCGTCGGCTCGGGTAGAACAAGCGCGGGCAACGGTGCGGCAGCGAGAGGCTGACGTGCAGCGGTATGAAGACCTGTTTGCGGAAGGAGCGATCGCCCGCGAAACTCTAGAGCAATTCCGCACCGATCGCGACGTGGCGCGATCGCAGCTTGCAGAAGCAGAGTCGGCGTTGGCATTGCAGCAGGAGGGGGCGAGGCAGGAGCAGATCGAACAGGCGATCGCGCGGGTGGAGCAGCAGCGTCAGGCGCTAACACTCTTGCGGGCGGGATCGAGGCAGGAAGATATCGCGCGGGGGCGGGCGCAGGTGCAGGCGGCGCAAGGCAGTTTGCAAGTTGTCGAGGCGAGGCTTCAAGACACACAGGTGGTTGCGCCGTTCGATGGGGTCGTGCTGAATATCTACGCCGAAGTGGGATCGTTCGTCAGCCCGTCGGCTTCGGGGGGAAGTGCGGAGTCGGCCTCGTCATCGTCGATCTTGCTGCTGTCGAGCAGTGAAAACCAAGTGGTCGTCAACCTGCCGGAATCTCAAATCGCGAAAGTGCAGCCGGATCAGGCCGTCGCGTTCGAGGTCGATGCGTTTCCCGGAGAGAGCTTTACAGGACAGGTCGATCGCGTTGCGGCACAGGCGACGTTGAGCCAAAACGTGACCAGTTTTGAAGTGTGGGTCGATATCGATTTACCGGCGGGAGCGGCGCTCAAACCGGGCATGAACGTAGAAGCGGATTTCGCCGTGGGCAGTCTGGATAATGCCCTGCTCGTGCCCAACGCGGCAGTAGTGCGTCGTGCCGATGGGGAGGGGGTGTACGTAGTGGAGGGCGATCGCCAGCCCACCTTCCAACCCATCCAAACCGGAGCCACTGCCGACGGCCAGACCCAAGTGCTTTCAGGACTGGACGGCGATGAACGAGTGCTGGTCAGCCCTCCCGCAGACTCGCCTCGGCAACGCGGTGGCTTTGCCTTTCCACCCCGTCCGCCTCAGTAAAAGCAGC
>JBCBTL010000147.1:0-6468 GCA_039818705.1 Cyanobacteria bacterium J06639_1 | reverse complement strand
GATCGGGAACTTCAGGAGAAGACACGATTACTTGGACAGCCACAGCGATCGCCATCAACGGCAATGGCGGCAGTGACACGATAACTACAGGTAATTATGACGACACTCTGGGTGGTGGGTTAGGTAATGATTCCTTGTCTGGAGGAGGAGGAAGCGATCGCCTCATCGAATCAGCCGATGTTAACTTCACGCTGACCGACACCAGTTTGTCCGGACTAGGTAATGACGTTCTATCGAGCATCGAGTCTGCTGAACTAACTGGAGGAGCTGGCAATAACGCGATCGATGCGTCCGCATTTACCGCCGGAGCCGTAACGCTTTTTGGCGGCAGTGACACGATAACTACAGGTGGGTCGAACAACGATCTTTTGTACGGCGAACTCGGTCACGATTCAATGGACGGTGGTGTCGGTGACGACACGATTAGAGCAGGACTCAACCGCGACACCGTTTCAGGTGGTGAAGGCAACGATGTGATTTATGGAGAAGGTCACGACGACCTCGTGTTTGCGGGCACGGGACAAGATACTGTTTACGGCGAAGCGGGCAACGACGTGCTTTACGGCGAAGTCGGCAACGACAAACTCTTTGGCGGTGAAGGCAACGATACTCTTAAAGGCGGAAAAGGAGGAGACACTCTAACGGGCGGTGTCGGTGCTGACCATCTCTACGGGAAAGAAGATAACGACATTCTTTACGGTCGCGACGGTCAGGACATCCTCTACGGAGAAGTTGGCGGCGATCGCCTCTACGGAGAAGTTGGCAACGATAGCCTATATGGCGGGCTTGGCAGCGATACACTCCAAGGTGGCCAAGGCAACGACCTGCTGAAAGGTGCAGGAACCAATCAAGGTCGGGGAACCATCGATCTTTTGCGGGGAGAATTGCACGCAGACCGCTACATCCTCGGAGACTCAAACATCGTCTACTACGACGATGGCGTGGGCGGTACAGTTGGCTCGATCGATTACGCTCACATCCAAACCTTCAGCAAAGCTGAGGATGTTATTCAACTTAAAGGTGCCGCGGGCGCTTACATCCTAGGCACATCTCCCATTGCAGGAGTGAATGGCACGGCTATCTATCTCGACAAACCCGGCACAGATGAACTCATTGCCGTCGTAGAAGGTGCGAACACTCTGAACCTCGCGGATTCTTATTTCGCTTACGTCTGACGTTCATCCGGCACCTGACATCGAGCGAGGCTGAGACGCTAGACATAAGCTCAGCCTCGCTGCCCATTTGGCTAGCCGCCGCAGTTAAGGCATCGACTGCGGCGGTTCGGGGTCGGGCAGGGCGCGCAGGCATCCGCCTCGGGCAGAGTTGCGGAAGGTGCGGACGCGATCGACCGTGTTGCAATGACCGCAGTGGGGGCAAAAATAGCGATCGCCCGGTTTCGGTTCGATATCTGCATGACTCCACCAGCCCTGGCAGGAGTCACAGCAAAAATGATAGAGATACTCCAGCGAGACGTTCATACGCGATCGCGAGTTCCGGGTGAGGGTTGATGTCCAGACTACTCGACTATCGCCCGAATAATGGCTGGATGTCCCCTCCCAGCGTCCCTTTGATACGATATTAAAGATTCATTTTGGAATGTGAGTTTGACCCAGGCGATCGATAACTCCCCGTCTGTAGACGTATTTCTACAGGAATTGGCCACGATTCAGCAAGCTGGGCCGAAGCGGATTGCGATTTTGGGCAGTCGGCACGTGCCGATCGGGCATCAATACTTGATCGAGATGCTGAGCTATTCGCTGGCGCTGACGGGGAACCGAATTCTAACTTCAGGGGCAATGGGGACGAATTCAGCAGTGATTCGCGGCGCGAAGCGGGCAGATGTGGGCTCGCTGACGGTGATTCTGCCCCAAAGTTTGGAGCGGCAGCCAGCGGAGTCTCGCAAAAATCTCGAAGAAGTGATGCATTTGGTCGAGCATCCCGAGAACGATCGCCTGTCTCTCGCCGAAGCGAGCGCGATGTGCAACAGCGAGATCATTAGTAAGTGTCAGCAGCTCATTTGTTTCGCGTTTCACGACAGTGCAACGTTGCAGGAGTCTTGTAAGTTCGCTGAGGAACAGCACAAACTAGTGACCCTGTTCTATTTTGATTGATCTACTTCGGTCGATCTGATTGCGTTTGAGAGCGAGGCGATGACGATCTCGCTCGCCGATTGCGCGATCTTCGTTCGTGTTTCGCGCGTTTTGATGTCTAGCCGATGGCAAGCGGCTATTGAGGGCTCGCGATCGCCCCTGGTTAATCCGATCGCTTCATTAAATTTCTTAAGATCGGGCAACACTTGCGAGACTTGGATGCAACCGCTGCCGCCTCGCTCGAAAATCTCGAAGGCGATCGCCTGACTGGCTTTCACGTCAATGGTCCAATACTCGCGCACGCCTACCTGCTCGTAAAGCAATCGTTTTCGCCCGAGGTCGTCGCTAAGACTAGTAGACGCGATTTCAACCACCAATGTGGGCGGCTCGTTCTCATTCAAATTGACTGGCGAGGTACTTCGAGGCGGAGATCGAACGTCTTCTCCAATGTAGAAAGCTAGATCGGGTTGAAACTCGAACTCTTTAGGCTTGCGAAAGCTACCGTTTGAGGATAGATAACCATCCCTATGAAAAAAGCCTGTTGAAACAACAGGCTTCGCAGAGCGCCCCCGGAAGGATTCGAACCTCCGACACCCTGGACCGGAACCAGGTGCTCTAGTCCACTGAGCTACGAGGGCAGGCTTCAAAATCGTATCAAACATCTTTGGAAACAGCTACATCGGAGTCAAGTGATGGAAAGACCGGCGAGCCCCTCAACTCCACACATTTGGAGTAGTCTGGCAAGCGCTGCCGTCAGCCAGTGACCGAATCGGCTGTAACGCTATTGGGCATCGGGTTTTGACCCAATCGAGAATGATAGAATGAAGTATGCAAATTTTCCGTTTTCTACCCCCCGAAGCCACTCTGTCGAGCTAACGCTTACGGATTGGCTTTTGCTTTGCAAACTTGGGAGTTTCCATGACCATCATCCCCACCGACCTGCGCAACGAAATGTCCCAGTCGTACCTCGAATACGCCATGAGCGTGATCGTTGGTCGGGCGTTACCCGATGCCAGAGACGGACTCAAACCCGTGCATCGCCGCATTCTCTTCGCCATGCACGAGTTGGGGATGGCCCCCGATCGCCCCTTTCGCAAATGCGCCCGCGTCGTCGGGGATGTCATCGGTAAGTATCACCCCCACGGCGATACGGCCGTGTACGACGCGCTAGTGCGGATGGCGCAAGACTTTTCCATGCGGGAATGTCTGGTAGACGGTCACGGCAACTTCGGCTCGGTGGACAACGACCCGCCAGCGGCCATGCGATACACCGAATGTCGCTTGACGACGATGTCGCGAGACGCGCTACTTCAAGACATCGAAGCCGATACGGTTGACTTCGGCGATAACTACGACGGCTCGCAGCAAGAGCCGCTGGTGTTGCCCGCGCGGTTGCCGCAACTCTTATTGAACGGGTCGTCAGGGATTGCGGTCGGGATGGCGACCAACATTCCGCCCCACAACCCCGCCGAGCTGATCGACGGCGTGACGGCTCTGATCGACAATCCCGAGATTTCGACGCTGGAGCTGATGCAGCACATCCCCGGCCCGGACTTTCCCACGGGGGCGCTGATTTTAGGTAATGACGGCATTCGCGAGGCTTACACCACAGGGCGCGGCTCGGTCACGATGCGGGGCGTAGCCGAGGTCGAAACCATTCAGCGGCGTGGGTCGAACATCGAACGCGATGCCATTATCGTGACGGAACTGCCTTATCAGACCAACAAGGCAGGGATGATCGAAAAGATCGCCGAAATGGTGAACGATAAACGCCTGGAGGGGATTTCCGATATTCGGGACGAAAGCGATCGCGATGGTATGCGCATCGTCATCGAACTGAAGCGCGATGCCTATCCGCAGGTGGTGCTGAATAATCTCTACAAACAAACGCCGCTGCAATGCAACTTCGGCATGAATATGCTGGCGATTGTGGATGGCGAGCCGCGCGTGCTCACCCTCAAAGATTCGCTGGAAACGTTCCTCAGTTTCCGCATTGACTGCATCGAACGACGCACGCGCTACGAGCTGAGAAAGGCGGAAGAACGCGACCACATTTTGCAAGGATTGTTGCGGGCGCTGGGCAATCTGGAGCGAGTGATTGCCTTGATTCGCGGGGCAGCGGATGCAGCGACTGCAAAGAGTCAGTTGCAAGAAGAATTTGAGTTGAGCGATCGCCAAGCGGATGCCATTCTGCAAATGCAGCTGCGTCGTTTAACCGCTTTGGAATCCGAGAAGATTCAGGCCGAACACGACGCTCTGACGGTCAAAATTGCCGACCTGAAGGATATTCTCAACCGTCGCGAGCGCGTTCTCGACATCATCAAGTCCGAGCTAGAAGAACTGCGCCATCAATTCGGTTCCGAGCGTAAGTCGCGGATTCACTTGGATGAAGGCGATATCGATGACGTTGACCTGATTGAAAACCGGGAAATCATCATTTTCATGACCGAACAAGGCTACGTAAAACGCCTGGATATCGAAGCATTTGACGTGCAGGGGCGGGCGACGCGCGGGAAAGCGGGCACGCGCATGAAAGAAGATGATGCGGTCGAGCATTTCTTTGCCTGCCGCAGTCACGATACGCTGCTGTTTTTTAGCGATCGCGGTGTCGTCTACACCCTGCGCGGCTACAAAGTCCCGCGCGGCAGTCGCACCTCGCGGGGGTTACCACTCTTGCAACTGCTGCCGATTTCCCGAGAGGAAAAAATCACTTCGATCGTCCCGGTGAGCGAGTTCACTGACGACGAATATTTGGTGATGCTAACCCAAGGTGGATTCATCAAAAAAACAGCGCTGTCGGCCTTTGCAAACGTGCGCTCCAACGGTTTAATCGCAATTTCTTTGGAAGAAGACGACCAACTGCGCTGGGTGCGCCGGGCGCGTCCTGAAGATGACGTGATTTTAGGATCGAGCCAGGGCATGGGCATTCGCTTCAGCACGGACAGCGACCAGCTTCGCCCCCTCGGACGAGCCACGCGCGGCGTGCGAGCCATGAGTCTGAACGAGGGCGATTCGCTGGTGAACATGGACATCATCTGCGAGCAGTCCCTCATCCCCGATCCCGAGAACGAGGGGTCGTATCTCGACCCGTGGATTTTGATCATCACCAGGAGCGGCTACGGCAAACGAACGGCGATCGACGAGTTCCGCTGTCAGAACCGCGCGGGCAAAGGAGTGACAGCTACCAAGTTCCGTCAGGACGACGACGAAATCGCCTCGCTGCGTATCGTCAATGCCGATGACGAAGTGTTAGTCGTGACCAGTCGCGGCATCGTGATTCGCCAGCGAGCGCAGGATATTTCCTCGCAATCTCGTATGGCAACTGGGGTGCGCGTACAGCGTTTGGATGACGACGATGCGATCGCCGCCGTTACCATCGTTCCTGCCGCGATGGCCGAAGGCGACGATGACGAAGAGGACGTGACAGAAGCCACTGTCGAAACTACGGCTGAATGATCTGCGGCCACAATCCAGCCGTCAAGGCCGCGATTGCACCCACCGCGATCGCGGCTGCAATCGTTGTCTGAATGCCATTCACTACTTCATTGGTCAGCCAGTCGAATTTGGGTTGCAGCACTACGCCAATCCAGCTTTCGATCGTCGTGGCGGCGATCGCGGACAGCCAGCAGGTCGCCAACCAGGACAGCGGGATGGCACCAACAGCAACGGCAAGTCCAGAGAGCAGTCCGGCGGCGATCGCGCCAGATAGCGTGCCTTCTAAGCTGACGGCTCCTTCCGTGCCCGGCTCCACCGATTGCAAGGTGGTGATTAAATACGTGCGCCGACCGTAGGCTTTGCCGACTTCGCTACTGGTGGTGTCGCCCAACTTGGCCGCGAAGCTAGCAGAGTAGCCCAAGATCCACAAGGGGTGAGGGGCGATCGCGTTCCCCAGCGCGCAAACCGCTCCGGTCAGCGCCGAACCCCAGACGTTTTCAGGGCCGCGCGCGCCGCCTCGTTTTTCGGCAATGCCTTTGGCCTCTTTCTCTTTCATGCCAACTTTGGTGACCGCCGTTCCCAGCAGAAAGTAAGCCGAGACGATCGCGTAGCCCTGCCAGCCCAAACTGCCCCAAACCACCAATCCCAAGATGGCCGCGTGAATCACGCCCGCCTTGGTGAGCGCCTTTTGCGGACTGAAATATCCGATAAGGGCGATCGCCCCATTCAACAGCAACGCCGTCAACCACTGTTGTTGCATGACTTCCCCCGCGATCGCCCTTACTAGATATATTTAGAATAAGTCGAGATATGGAATTAAGGATTCTCATGAGATGCCTAACATTCTTAAAGTGTTCGGAGTAGTGATCGAGATACGAAATTGAAATCTTGCTTGGAGCAACACAATGGAGAGTTAGGGTGTCTACCAGACTGAGCGGGATTC
>JBCBTL010000146.1:0-6472 GCA_039818705.1 Cyanobacteria bacterium J06639_1 | reverse complement strand
CCACGGCCGTCAGCATGGCGGACAGATAGGTCTGCTGCGCCCCTTGCAGCGGATAGGAATACAATTCCGCCAGCCACAGCTCCAACGGCAAAGGGGGAATCAAGCCGCGCGTCCACATTTCTGGGGAGTGGGTGTGGGCGTTGACCCACCCCGGCAGCAGCAGCTTGCCGTCACCGTCGATAACCGTTGCCGCACTCGCGTCTGGGCTGCCCGCCGCCCCCGCCGTCTCGATCGCGACAATGGTTTCCCCCGCGATCGCCACATCCGCGCGCTCGTATTGAACCGACTCCGATGGCAAGAAAGGGCGATCGCTCGGAGCGGGCACGAGAACGTTGCGAATGAGTGCAGTCACAATTCCACCTCGAAAAGGGATGCGATTGAGAACGGATAGGCTATATTGATTAAGGCTCAATTCTGAGTCAGGGGTTGGTAGCTCAGTGGTAGAGCATTCGGCTTTTAACCGACTGGCCGAGGGTTCGAATCCCTCCCGACCCATTTAACCTCTTTTCTCCACCCGAGGTTGAAGCTTGGGGCACTCGATCGCTTGATGCAACCATGACGCTGCCGTTTTCAAGCGATTCTCTTCTTTTTCAAACGGGTTGTTACGCTCTTTGGCTAGCCGCTGTCTTCGGTCTCGCCGAGTTATTGCGCAGCCGTCAGGTAGACGGCGAACTCGTTCGCAAGATCGTTCACATCGGCGTGGGCAATATCATCGTGCTGGCCTGGGTGTTAGGCGTACCACGATCGCTGGGCATTGCGGTTTCAGTGGCTTTCAGCGGCGTGGCGCTGTTGTCGTATCGCGTTAAGCTGCTGCAAAGTTTGAACGGGGTCGATCGCCAGAGTTTCGGCACGTTTTTTTACGCCCTCAGCATTGCTTTGGCGATCGCTTGGTTTTGGCTACCCGGCCTCAAAGTCTGTGCTGTCATCGGCGTGTTGGTGATGACGTGGGGCGATGCCCTTGCCGCATTGGTCGGCCAAAAATGGGGTCGCCACAGCTACGAACTCGCTGGCATCCGCAAAAGTTGGGAAGGCTCGCTGACCATGTGGGGCGCAAGTACGACCGCGATCGCCCTCGTGCTCGGCCTCAGTCAAGCCGCGTGGGCGTGCTCGCCACTCTCGCTAACGTGGATCGGCGCAATAGCGATTGGCATTGGCGCGATCGCTGCCGTGCTGGAAAGTCTCTCCTGGCGAGGTATCGATAACATCACCGTGCCCCTAGCCGCCTGCTGGCTCAGCTATGGAGCGTTGGTCAGCACGGGTAGTCTTTGCTAGGCGGCAAAGCTAGGCGGCAAACACGGCGACGCGGGTGGCATCGCTTTCAAACTGGCTGGGAGAAAGGGCTAACTGCGTCGAGTCGAGTTGAGTGACTGGCGTAGACCCCATGCGGCTGAGGAACGCGTCTACCGCTTCGAGCGTACAGGAGGCCGCTGCTCCCGCCGCGCGGAACATCGTCGGGATGACGAGTTTGGGGCTGAGCGATTCGATCGCGGCGATCGCTCCGTCTGCGTCGTAGTTTTTCGGCCCTCCCCCGACAGGCACGAACATGACATCGGGGCGAGCGAGCAGGATATTTTGTTCGCGCGTAATCGGAGCCGCCGCTCCCCCCAAATGCAACAGATCGACTCCCCCCATCGACCACCGCCAAGCCACATTCGTCCCGAACCGAAAACCGTTGTTCGTATCGTGATCCATGCGCACGCCTTGGAATTTCAGGCCGTCGATATCGTAGTCTCCGGGTTCGAACAACACGCGCGGATCGCCGGGAACGCTCTCTAACGAGCCCTCATCGAGAAGCTGGCTGCTCAACAGCACCAAATCGGCCTCGACATCGGGGGCGGGGTATCCCTCGGTGCAGCCAATCGGGCGAAACGGGTTGACGAGGATGCGGCGAGAGCCGTCTTGTAGCAGCACGCAACTGTGATTCAGCCAGGTGAGGGTCAGCCCAGTGTCTTGTGCCCAGCTCCGTCCAGCTCGACTGGCCGCCAGCCCCCCGACCAAACCGCACGTGATTTGCAAAAACCGTCGCCGTTCCATCCTGCCTCTCTCCGGACTACCCGCCCCTCGTTCTCCCGCTGCTTGACTGCCACAGGATCGCGCGCCGCGTTCTTTCTCAGACTACCGCCGCGATCGCCGAGTTCCAAACCCAGCCAGGCTCGACCTCTATTGAGCAGCCACGCTTACGAACGCAGTTGGGTGCGCCTGCTCAGCGGCGCGCGCGATCGCGTGCGATCCTGCGCCTCTCCGTCTGCCTGACGCAAAGCCTGGTCGCGATACGAAGCCGCCCATGCCGCAAAATGCTCGGGCAGTCGTTTACTCAGCGATCGCTGAATGGTGCCGAGCACCCCCTGCGTGATGGTCGTCCCCACCCGCTGCACGACTGGGGCCGGGGTGAGACGCAACAGGGGCGGCAATTCGATAGTCACGTGGAGGTCGGCCACCCCCGCCAAAATTGAGATCTCTCTCGTACCTTCAGTAAAAACACGTGCGGGCGCGAGTTCGCCTTGAAACCAAAGGTTGAAGTGGCGATCGACCCATGCGTTACCTTCGATACGGCAGTCGAGGGCTTTGAGTAACAAGCAGCCGTCGGCAGTGCTGTGAATATCGAGCGTGACAATCGGATGAATGCTCGTACCCAGCGCGCCAATCGGTTTCATGCTGACTTCAAATTGATGCGCATCAAGCTGGCGAACCCGGTCGCGTTGGAGCAATGCCGCGATCGTTCGTTCGGGTTCGGCCAAAAAGGCACGGACGCTCTCTCGGCCTCCTGAAAGGCGGACAGTGGCGGTTTGGCGCGCGTGGAACTGGTAGGACACGGTTTTTTCAGCCCCGACACTAGGGCAGTCGAAATGAGGATTTCACGGATATGCTCTAACGCTAGCGCTTGTTTTGCCATCAATGCAGGCAGCTCGTGCGTCAGGCACCCCTTGCCTCCATACGGTACCGCGATTGCGATCCCCAGTGCATCTGCTCAATTGGCTACATCGATTCGCCGAATTCCCGACTTCTTCACCTTCGAAACGTAACTTAATGTATGAAGGTCTGATGCTTTTTGCATAGTGGGCAAGTCTTTCTGTGGCCTTGTTTCCGCGAGAGAACTCTCGTTAGTGAGAGACCTTGGGTAGGAGACAAGCGCGAGCGGAATCATGGTGTCGGAAGGAGTGTTCGAGTGGAAAAGAGTAGCGCGCTGCCTGTGCTCGGCCAGCGAGATCGCCCTTGGGAGGCATCTCTGGAGGTTCACATCGTGCCTCGAGATGATGTGTTTTACAAACGCGGTCGCGCACTAGCAGAGTCAGTTTACCGACAGGTGTGGGGCACCGATGCCTTGGTGGATGGCAACCATTACGGCGCGATCGTGACTTGGGGCGATATCGCAATTGGCAATGTCAACATCCAAACTCGGCGAAGCGATCGCGAATTGCTCAAAAGCGAGCAGCTCTACGGTTGCTGCCACTGGAGTCCAGAAGTGGGTGAATGCCCCGCTCGCATTGCTGAGATTTCGGGTCTAGCGATCGGCACAGACGTTCCCATGGCGCTGCGTCGTCCGGCCATGATGATGCTGATCTTGGGGTTGCAAATGCTCAGCCGCTCGTTTGGCATTCGCCATTACGTCACGATTCAGCGTCCGAGTCTGATTCGGATGTTGACTCGGTCGCTACGACTGCCGTTTCAGCGCAACGATCGCATCGTGCGTCCTGTTGGGGAGACTCCGCGCGATCGCTACTGGCAAGATGGCCAAATGCCGCGCCTCTACTATCTAGACTTAGCTTCGCCTCAGGCAGTAGATGTTTGCACATCCTTCTTCTGTTACCTGAGCACGGCAGGCTGGCATACTGCGTTTTACCCTCGCGTCGGCAGCACAGATGAAGGATTTTCCGCATTCCGACGGGCTTGGCATCCGGGTACTAACACTGCAGTGGTGTCCGCTTGAGGCTTCTCCTGTCCTTCCGCATCGGAGGAACCCACGATGAAACTGTTAGTGGTTGAAGATGACGAACGTATTGCCGAAGCGCTCGCAGAAGACCTCGCCGACCAACATTACGCGGTGGACGTGGCGAACGACGGTAAAGAGGGCTGGGATTTAGTCGAGGCATTTCCTTACGATTTGGTCGTGTTGGACGTAATGCTGCCCGGCTTGGATGGCATCGAGTTTTGTCGGCGATTGCGATCGCGCGGGGTGGGCACGCCCGTATTAATGCTGACGGCTCGCGACACGACGGGCGATAAAGTGGTCGGTCTCGATGCCGGAGCGGACGACTACATGGTCAAGCCCTTCGAGCTGCAAGAGCTATCGGCTCGCATTCGGGCATTGCTGCGGCGAGGCGCGACGACCCAGCCACCCGTGTTGGAATGGGGCGGTGTCTCGCTCGACCCCAACTTATGCGAGGTGCATTACCAAGACGCTCCGCTTCAGCTCACGCCGAAGGAATATCAGCTCCTGGAACTGTTTTTGCGCCACAGTCGGCGCGTGTTCAGCCGCAGCGACATTCTCGAACACCTCTGGCCTTACGCGGAGTTGCCTGAGGAAGAAACAGTCAAAGCTCACATCAAAGGACTGCGACATAAGTTAAGGTCTGCTGGAGCGCCCGCCGATTTCATCGAAACGGTCTATGGTCTGGGGTATCGACTCAATCAAGCCCTCTAGCTCGAAGTTCGGGCATCTACGCTGGCAGTTGCTGCTGTCGTACCTCGCCGTCATGGCAGGGACGCTGGCGGTGGTGGGCACGGGCGTGTACGGGGTGTTCAGCCGCAATCTCTACGCGCTGCTGGACAAAAAATTAATGACGCTGGCGCAAGCCGCAGCTCCTTCCCACGCTGAAATTAAAGAGGCTGGAGCTAAGTTTCTGGGCGAAGTGGACGAGGTGCCCTGGCGCGATATTTTCAATCGCGATCGCCAAAGCCTGGAATGGTTCGACGAAGACGGCATTCTGCTCGCTCGCAAGGGGTCGCTGGAGGTGCATTATCCGCCGATCACTGGCCCGCAAATGCTCTCCGACGGCGATCGCATTCGCACATTCACGGTGTCCGTATTTAACGACAGCGAGTCGCCCGACGCGCCGACGCTAGAAGGCTATATCCGCGCCAGCCAATCGACAGCAGCACTGGACGAGTCTCAATATCAGTTGATGTGGGGCTTGGGAGCGGGAGGCGTGTTAGCGCTCGGCATGGTGGGACTGGGGGGATGGCTGTTGACGTTAGCTGCCGTGCGCCCGATCGAGCGCAATTTCTCGCGGTTGAAGCAATTCACGGCAGATGCTTCTCACGAGCTGCGCAGCCCGCTGACGGCCATCAAGACTTCAGTAGAGGTGATGCGCAATCATCCCGAGCGGATTCACCCCCTCGATGCCAACAAGCTGGGGGCGATCGCCAGCGCGACGTACCAAATGACCCGCCTGACCGAAGATCTGCTCTTTTTGGCGCGAGCGGATGCGGATGTGGCTCCGACGCGCGAGCGCGTACCCATCTCGATTGATGACGTGCTGCGGGAGCTGGTAGAACTCATGCACCCTCAAGCTCAGGCGCGTCAAATTGTTTTCGTGTACCGTCCGTTTCCCACCCGCGATGTTTGCGCGATCGGGGACAGGGCTCAGCTCACGCGCTTGTTCTCGAACTTGCTCACCAACGCGCTGAAATTCACCCCCAGCGGCGGCACGATCGCCATTCACGCCCACAGCTCCGTCCGCACGGCCATCGTCAGCGTAGAAGATACCGGCATCGGCATTGCCCCCGAGCAGCTCCCGCGCGTATTCGAGCGGTTTTGGCGTTCGGACAAATCGCGATCGCGTCAAGAAGGTGGCTCGGGGTTAGGCTTGGCGATCGCCCGCGCGATCGCCAGACAGCACGGCGGCGACATCTCCGCGACCAGTCAAGAGGGCATCGGCAGTTGCTTCCGAGTGCGGTTGCCACTGGCCGCGCGCCGTTCGCTCGCATCTCCGATTCTGTTGCCGCCCCCGCGCGTGCCTACGGTTCGCTGAATCCGAAGATGTCGCGGCTGGAAGAGATCTTCGGCCCTTCTAGCTTGTAGAGGGTGTCGCGATCGTTGGAGTTGATCTCGAACGGCTGCCACTCGGCGATGTTTGCTTCGCTCAAAATCGTGCCGGGGGAGGGATAGTTTTCGTTTAAGTACGCGGCGATATTGCGCTTCACGTAGGGGTCGTCCTTGCGGGTGTAGCCGGGCGTTTCCATTTCAATCGCCACTAGCCGACGAGTGGCTTTTTCCACACACGCATAAATTTCCGTTTCCATTGCTGCTCCTCAAACCAACCTGCTGCGCAGAACGAACGCCGTGCATCCCGCTCGGCTTTGCATCGTACCGTTTAACAACCCGCTACGGTCCAACCAGCTACATATTGGGTGACTGGTTAGCCACCGGGACGATCGCGATCGCTTGCCACGCATTCATCCTACAAATGCGAAGAAGCGTAAATCAAGATGTATCATTTTATGCGTCTGCTATACTTGCGGCACGTTCCCG
>JBCBTL010000145.1:0-6504 GCA_039818705.1 Cyanobacteria bacterium J06639_1 | reverse complement strand
CGAATCTCCCACGGCCAACGTGGGCAGCAATACCTCGCGGTTTTCTAGGGCGGCGTTGGGGTCGTCCGAGCCTTCAACGTAGGCGCGGAAAAAGCCGGGGAATTCGATGCGCTTGCCCGTGGCTTTGAATTCAGCGTCTTCGACTTCGAGCAACACCGTGACGTTGGTTTGACGCGCGTCGGCCATTTGGGTGGCGACCGTACGCTTCCAAATCAGGTCGTACAGAGCGAGTTCGGTTCCGGCCAGCGGCGTGTCGGCAGGGGCGCGAAACTGCTCGCCGGACGGACGGATGGCTTCGTGAGCCTCTTGAGCGTTTTTGCTTTTGGTGCTGAACTGGCGCGGCTTGGGGCTGAGATAGTTTTTGCCGTAAAGGGCTTCCACGCAACTGCGGGCAGCAGAAATCGCCTGGTCGGATAGATGCACGGAGTCCGTGCGCATGTAGGTGATGTAGCCCTCTTCGTAGAGGCGCTGTGCCACTCGCATCGTGGCTTGGGCTTTGAGGCGCAGTTTGCGGTTCGCCTCTTGCTGCAAGGTTGAGGTGGTAAACGGCGGCGCGGGACGGCGATGGGTCAGACGTTCTTCAACGGAACTGACCGTCCAGGCTTTATCGGCTAAGCGCTCTTGAAGGGCGCGGGCTTCGGCTTCTTCGAGCAGCAGAACGTCCCGGCCTTCTGCGATGCGACCTGTCGATTCGTCGAAGTCGCGACCGACGGCGAGGCGCTTGCCTCCCAAGGTCACCAACGTGGCATCAAAGGGAGTTTCGTGCTGCGCGAGTTGAGCTTGCAGATCCCAGTACGAGCCCGTGCGGAAGGCGCGGCGCTGGCGTTCCCGCTCCACTAGTAGCATTACGGCGACGGACTGCACCCGCCCTGCGGAGAGTTTGGGCTTAATTTTCTTCCACAGCAGCGGAGATAAGGTGTAGCCGACTAAGCGATCGAGAATGCGGCGGGTTTCTTGGGCGCGCACTAGGCGATCGTCGATGTCGCGGCAGTCTTGTAGGGCGGTTTGGATGGCTTCGCGGGTGATTTCGTGGAACACCATGCGCTTGTAGGGCACTTTGGGCTTGAGCACCTGCAATAAGTGCCAGCTAATGCTTTCTCCCTCGCGGTCTTCATCGGTTGCCAGAATCAGTTCGTCTGCCGATTTGAGGGCGGCGCGCAGCTCTTTGACGGTCTGCTGCTTGCTTTTGGGAATGACGTAAAGCGGCTCGAAGTTTTCGCGAACGTTAACGCCGATCTTCGCCCAGTCTTGTTTTTTCAGTTTCTCTGGGATTTCGCTGGCGGTTTGCGGCAGATCGCGGACGTGCCCCATCGACGCTTCGACGCGATAGCCGCTGGGGAGAAACCCGCGAATGGTTTTGGCTTTGGTGGGAGATTCGACGATGACCAGAGCAGACATAACCCGTTTTCTGTTGGTGGGAGGGACTGGAGCAATAAAAGGAACGGTTGAAGATTTATCGCAGTCGACCGCCGAAGTGCTGCAAGGCACAAAAGAGGGCGATCGCGCGCTAACTCACTCGAAACTCCTACTTCCTAGAGTTCGGTATTTGGAGTCATGCGCCATTCGGCCTCCACATTTAACCACGCTGAGTTTCCGAATGTAGCGATCGCGCCCTCACTCGCGTCAGCTGACGCAAAGTACTGTGGCTGGCGATGCGTTTCCAGTCCTAACACTGATGCGGCACTCTCGGCAAAACGAGTTGGCGATCGCGATCGCCCTTGCATACGTCAGATGCACCATTCGCGCGATGCCGAGACGAGGGATATGCTAGGGCACAGCACGTCATGTTACGAGACCCAGACATTTGGCGGATCGTTCGATATAAATCGTTTAATTCGGAAGCACGAGCGCAGCAGTATGACCCTCTCTCGGCAGCAACTCTTGATTGCTATGGGCGCGACCGCCGCCCTGCTCGGAGCGATCGCAAAAATCTGGATGGGGGTCGGCCACGTTCAGCCGATCGAGTGGATGTGGGATGCCACGGCGATCGCGCAGGGGCTGGGTTTGGGCGTGGCGATCGTGCTGGCTAGTCAGGCGGTCTATCGTCTTTGGCCTGCCTACCGAAACTCAGCCAATGCCTATCTCACGCTGGTGTTGAAACCCTTGGCGTGGCCGGATGTGATTTGGCTGGGGGTCTTGCCTGGATTGAGCGAAGAACTCCTGTTTCGCGGCGTGGCCTTGGCCGCAATCGGACTGACCCCGCTCGGCGTTGCGATCACCAGCATCATCTTTGGCAGCTTGCATTTGCTGGATTTCGACCAGTGGCCTTACGGAGTTTGGGCAGCCGTTATCGGCATCGCCCTGGGCACGAGCGCGATCGCCACGGGCAACCTCCTCGTTCCGGTTGTCGCCCACGTTGCTGCTAACGCGCTGTCCGGTTCGCTGTGGAAAGCCCGACTTCAGCAGGAAGCGTCGTAACTTCCTCCCGATCGTTCATTCGCGCAAGACTGCGACCACAGATCGAGCCGAACGATCGCGATCGCTTTGCCACTGAGCGATCGCGATCGGGGCTATTTTTCGAACATTCGCCTGCACGGTGCAAAAAAAATTCCCTGAAATCAAATTTTTTTTGCCACGTTCGTTTTCCACAGATATCCCCAAGGCTTTCCACAGGAGAGCAAACGGTTTTCCCCAGCTTTTCCACAGGCGAACGGTAGTTTTCCACAGGTTGAGGACGAATCAATCAGCTATTGAGGACGATCTGTGGAAAACAGACATGACTGCGAGCTACTTTTCGGCGAATGCAAACTAATGTAAACGGGATCGTCTGTTATGACTGATGTCATCAACGGAAATGACTGCGGATCTCAGATTTCGCAAGCGAGCGTAACGTTGACATGCCCAGTAGGGTTGGGGTGAGAATAAGCCAACTTACAGGCGCTACAGCAACCGTTGAGGTGCTTGGGGCGTTTCGGAGGTTCGAGCGTGCTTCGCGCTTGCAGGACACGACCGAAATGTCGAGAGCAATGAGTGGTGCGTTGAGGTTCGATTCAATCGAGCCTGGGGCTTGAGCTGCTTCGCGGCAGCAAGCCATAGCGAATGGAAGACATCTCTGGAAATGGAGGCGTTGGGCGTTCATTTCTACATCAATCTGTCTATGACCTCAGGAGTGCGAACGTGAAAATCCAGAGCAGCAGCGTCGCGAGCGAGCTTCCTGACGTGCTTCACGATGCGTTGGAAACGTTTTTGGATAGTCGGCCTGATTGGACTTACGAACGGGTCAGTGCCGCCGCGTATTCGCTATTCCTGCTGCAAAACGGCTACACCGATCAGCGCATCAATCGCATTTATTTGGACAACACGATTCGCTATTCGCAGCAAGCCTCCTGAGTCCGATTCGAGGAGTTACGAACGCTTGACGGAAAATCTCTCCTGACTTTGCTCGTTCGCGCAGCGATCGCCTTCGGTTCGGTTTGGTAAGCTCCCCATAGGGCTGTAGGGGCGATCGCGATGACGTTAGAAGGACTTCCCGTACTGGCTGCCACGGTCATTGCCATTCTGTTGGCGATTTGGCTGTGGAAGGTCGTGAAAGAGACACTCGTAGCCGCTTTCGGCATTGTGGTGATTCTAGCTGTCCTATTCTTCGGGTTTGGCATTACCCCAGTGACGATCGGGCAAGAGATTATCGGGCTTCCGGCGAGCCTGATGGAACTGCTGCGATCGCTGGTTCAACGGGGATGAGCTTGAGGATAAAAGATGACTAGCGCGCCCGCCCCGTCAGAGTTGGGAGATTGCATCGTTATCTCCAACATCGAGTGCTACGGCTACACGGGCTATTTCGAGGAAGAGCGATCGCTCGGCCAGTGGTTCTCAGTGGATTTATACGTCTGGACGGATTTTCACTCTGCTGCCACTAGCGATGACCTGCAAGACACGCTTAATTACGCGGCGATCGTGACTGAGGTGCAAGCATTTGTTGGTTCCAGCAAGTTCGCACTACTCGAAACACTCGCCCAAAAGCTTGCGGATCTCGTGTTGAGCCAGTCGGGAGTCACCCGCGTGCAAGTGCATCTGACGAAAAAGCATCCGCCCGTCCCGAATTTCAGCGGCAGCGTTACGCTCGTGCTGACTCGACCTTAGCGATCGCTTGTCGCGTGAGATTGGAAGGCGATCGCCGTTGCTCTCGATACCATTACGTCTATGTTCGATAACGTCTGCCGCTATCTCTCCGAACGCTACAGCCCTGACATCGCTTCGTGGCTGCTCGGTCGTCCCATTGTCTTTACCACACTCAGTCCGACCGAGCTATCTCTCCAGCCCATCCGAGCCGACTCGCTGATTTTGCTGGAGTCTGAAGATCTCGTATTGCAAATCGAATTCTCAACCGACCCAGACGGTGCGATTCCGTTTCGCCTCACCGACTACAGGCTGCGCGGTCACCGTCGCTATCCTCACAAACAGATGCGTCAGGTGGTGGTGTACCTGCGCGAAACGAATTCGCCGCTCGTCTATCAGGACACGTTCGAGCTATCTCACACCCGCCATCGGTTCGACGTTATTCGTCTCTGGGAAGAACCCGCCGAGAAGTTCCTAACTTCACCCGGTCTTTTGCCCTTTGCGGCACTCGCTCAGTCTGGCGATCGCGAGGGCGTTCTACGTCAGGTGAGCGAGCGGGTGGACGCGATGGGCGATACCGTTCGGCAGAGCGACATCGCCGCATCAGCGGGGATTCTGGCCGGATTAGTATTGAACAAAGAGACCGTCAACCAAATCTTGAGGTCGAACATCATGAAAGAATCTGTCGTCTATCAAGACATCAAACGAGAGGGTAAAGAGGAAAATACCCGAGAGCTGGCTCTCAAGATGCTTGAGAACGGTATTGATGCCGCAAAAGTGGTGACCATTACGGGACTGAGTCTCGAACAAGTTCGCGCGCTGCGATCGCCACAGTAGGACGAGAAAGCCCGTCGGCTAGAGAGCGATCGCGATTTTCGTATTCCCGCGATCGCCTGAGCCAGAATTGGGGTGGGCGTGACACATTGGAAAACCCATGGTTGCTTTGAACGTCGATTACGAGCCGCAAACGCAGGAAATCGGTCGGCGGTTGCTGGATGCGACTCAGGCGCGATCGTCGGTGTTGGCGAGAATGCGGGAGCAACTGCGCAGGGACGATCGCCTGTTGGCTTGGGCGATGGAGAACCCTGGGTTGCGGGTGCAGCTTTTTCGTTTGATTGACTGTTTGCCCGCGCTGCACGATAAGACCGACATCGCCCGCCACCTTCAGGATTATTTGAGCGCGCCTGGGGTCGAGCTGCCTGGGGCGTTGAAGTCGCTGCTCGAATTTCCACAGCCGGATTCTGTGCCCGGTCAACTGGCTGCGACGACGCTGACGAAAGCCGTTGAAACGTTAGCCCGCAAGTACATTTCGGGAGAAACGCTGCCGCAAGCCCTGAAAACCTTGCAGCAGTTGCGCCAGCACAAGCAAGCCTTCACGCTGGACGTGCTGGGCGAAGCAGTGATTTCGGAAGTCGAGGCGCAGCAGTATCTCGATCGCTATCTCGACTTAATGGCGCAGCTTACCGATGCGGCTAAGCAGTGGAAATCCGTGCCCGAAATCGACCGCGCAGGCGATCGCGAGCTGCCCAGGGTACAAGTGTCGGTCAAACTTTCAGCCTTCGATTCCCAGTTCGACCCGCTGGACGCTGAGGGGACGAAAACGCGGGTGAGCGATCGCGTTCGCCTCCTCCTCCGGCGCGCTCGCGAGGTGGGGGCAGCGATTCACTTCGATATGGAACAGTACGCCTACAAAGATTTGACGCTGGCGATTTTGAAGGAATTGCTGCTGGAGGAGGAGTTTCGCGATCGCGACGACATTGGTTTGACCCTACAGGCGTACTTGCCCGACAGCGGCGACGATCTGAGCGACCTGATCGGCTGGGCGAAGCAGCGCAGTACGCCCGTCACGGTTCGACTTGTGAAAGGGGCGTATTGGGATCGAGAGACGATTACTGCAAGCCAAAATCACTGGCCTCATCCGGTTTACCCGACTAAAGCGGGCACGGATGCGAATTTCGAGCGGCTGACGCAGCTTTTGCTGGAAAATCATCGTTATTTGTATGCGGCGATTGGCAGTCACAACGCGCGATCGCAAGCTCGTGCGATCGCGATCGCCAAAGCGTTGAACGTGCCGCCGAGGGCGATCGAGCTGCAAGTGCTGTACGGCATGGCAGATAAGCTGGCGAAGGCTCTGACGACGGAAGGCTATCGGGTGCGGGTGTACTGTCCTTTCGGCGAACTGGTGCCGGGAATGGCCTATCTAATTCGGCGGCTGTTGGAGAACACGGCCAATACGTCGTTCCTGCGTCAGAGCGTGTCGGACGTTTCGGCAGAGACGTTATTGGCTCCGCCCGACATTTCAGCCGAGCCTCCCGCGCCTGAGACATTCGGCGATCGCGCTCCCGACACCGATTACAGTCAGCTCGAAGCCCGCACCGCCGCCAAACGCGCCCTGCAAACCGTCCGCCAGCAGCTCGGGAAGGATTATCGGCCTTTGATTGACGGTCA
>JBCBTL010000144.1:0-6518 GCA_039818705.1 Cyanobacteria bacterium J06639_1 | reverse complement strand
TCGAACTTGAGTTCTCAGCAGGTACGTTCATCGGCATTGTGGGACAGAGTGGTTCCGGTAAAAGTACCCTCATGAAGCTGCTGCCTCGGCTGTACGAACCCAACTCCGGGCGCATCTTCATCGATAACTACGACATCGCCAAAGTAGAGCTGTACTCCCTGCGGCGACAGGTGGGCATCGTGCCGCAGGACTGCTTGCTATTCGATTCCACGGTGCAAGAGAACATTTCACTCACGAACCCGAACGCGACGGCAGAGGAAATCGTCGAGGCGGCAAAAGCAGCCTGCGCCCACGAGTTCATCATGAGTTTGCCTGCAGGCTACAACACCCGCGTCGGCGAGCGCGGTTCGGCACTCTCCGGCGGGCAGCGACAGCGAATCGCGATCGCCCGTACCATCCTGCAAAACCCGCGCCTGCTGATTCTGGACGAGGCCACCAGCGCCCTCGACTACGAAACCGAACACCAGGTCAGCGTGAACTTAGATAAAGTGTTTCGCGATCGCACCGTGTTCTTCATCACCCACCGCCTCAGCACGATTCGCCATGCTGACATCATTCTGATGATGAGTCAGGGCAGCGTGATCGAGAAGGGCACGCATGCAGAACTCATGGCGCTGCGGGGGAGTTACTACTGCCTCTACCAGCAGCAAGAGGCAGAAGCGTCTTAGGGTTGTCAGCTCGGTTTCCTGGGTTTTCTCGCATGATGCGATTCGTTCAGTTCTCGTTCCGGTCGGATGACCGTATTTCGCTATGATGACACCTCGAAACGGTAAGAATTCTGACAACGCTTCGCGCGGGACGGCGCTGGCGACCGCCAACGGGAAGTCAAAGGCGATCGCGCCTCAAACCCAACCCGATTTAACGGCCACATTCGACCAGCCCGTCATATTGCAGCAAACGCCAGCGTGGTCGCGAGCGATCGTCTGGGCGATCGTGGGGGTGACCTCGTTTGCTGTCATTTGGGCTTGCTTCGCCAAAATCGAAGAAGCCGTGCCCGCCCAGGGCAAGTTAGAACCCAAAGACGCGGTGAAAGCAGTTCAGGCTCCCGTGACCGGGGTTGTCCAGCAGGTCTTCGTGGAAGACGGCCAGACCGTCCAGCCTGGGGATCTATTGGTCACGTTCGACCCGACTTCGGCGCTGGCGCAACAGCGATCGCTGTTGCAAGTTCAGGCCAAGCTCGAACAGGAAAACCAAATCTATCGCGCCACGCTGGCCGGGTCGAGCGGCGTGGTGGGGGCAGATATCCCGGCGGGATTGGTGTTGCTCACCCAAAACCGAGCCAGTCTGATTTCAGAAAACGACCTGTTTCGCGCGCAGTTAGGGGGCAGCTCTGGGGTCGGCCTCAATGCGGCTCAGCAAGACCGCTTGCGGGCGAGTCAAGCCGAGCTGTCTACGCGGATCGCAGCGGCAGAATTGGAGGAAGAACAGCTCCAACGACAGCTCAATCAGGTGCGCGTGCAGCTCGAAACCTCTCGCAGCGATCTTGCCGTCAATCAACAGATTTTGAACGACATCGAACCACTAGTACGTGAAGGCGGACTAGCTCGCCTCCAGTTTTTGCGACAAGAACAAGAAGTTACAGCCGCACAGTCTGAAATCGATCGCCTGATTCAGGAAGAAGAACGCCTCAAGGTAGCGATCGTGCAGGCAGGAGAAACGTTAGCAAATATCAAGGCGCAATCTCAGCAGGAGCTATTTTTGCGGATTGCTGAAAATGACAAAGACATTGCGGCGATTGAAAGCCAATTCAGCAAAGTTCTGCTCGAAAATGACAAGCGGCTTCAAGAAATCGAAGGACAACTTCAACAACTGCAGGTAACGCTGCAATATCAAGAATTACGTGCGCCCGTGGGCGGTACGATTTTCGATTTGCAAGCCAGCACCCCCGGATTCGTTGCTAATGCTAGCTCGACGCTACTGAGTATCGTGCCTCAAGATAACCTCACGGCTCGCGTTTTCATCACGAATAGCGATATCGGCTTCGTGGAAGAAGGGATGGACGTGGACGTTCGCATCGACTCATTTCCATACAGTGAATTCGGTGACGTGAAGGGCAAACTGGTTTCAATTGGGTCAGATGCTTTACCCCCCGACCAAATCCATCCGTTTTTCCGATTTCCAGCAGATATCGAACTGGAACAGCAGTCCATTCGCGTCAACGAAAGAGAGGTTCCCCTGCAGTCTGGCATGTCGCTGAGTGCCAATATCAAAGTCCGCAAACGTACGGTCGCAAGTATTTTTACCGACTTGTTTAGCAGCAAGATCGACAGTCTGCGATTTACGCGCTGACCGAAGCGGATACCAGAACCTGACTATCAGAACTTGAATACCAGCATGCGGATATCAGTCTCGTACTGATGAGGGTCTCGTACTGCCGTGCGGCTGAAGTTGAATTGGCGATCGCCTGCTCAACTCCGGTCTTGCGGTAATGGTTTGTAATAAAACCCAAACTAGAGTTTAGTAAAATATAAATATCTAGCCAGTCAAACCGTTCGTTTGCTGGCGCTCGAGACATCGCGGCGAGTGCGAAATATCGATCTCCCTCTCGCGATCGCTTTACGAAGCAGAGTCTCGGGCATTTTGAAAGATTTGCGACCTCGGTTTGAGTGAGTGGTGGGTTTCGAGTAAAGCAAGGTTTGCCTAACTCGAAATCGGAACTTGTTTCAGCTATCTTTTGGCTTCGACCCTCTTTGGGTTTCAGCCATCTACCTATCAAAGGCGAGGAGGTTTCTCGTGGACACTCGCGAACTGTTGATGCGCCGTGCTGCATCAGAATCTCAATTTATTGAGGTCGAATTGCACGCTGCGCCCCTATCGAGTTGCGATTTGAGTCGGATTAACTTGACGCGCTCTGATTTGAGTGGTGCCGACCTCAGTGGAGCCGATCTCAGCGGCTCTAATTTGACCCAGGCTAACTGTACGGATGCCGATTTAAGTGGAGCCTGCCTAGTGGGAGCCAACTTAACGGATGTCAACTGCATCGGTGCTGACCTGTCGCATGCCGACCTCAGCGGTGCCGACCTCGGCTGCGCGGATATGCGGTGTGCCAATCTGAGCGGTGCGAACTTAACCGGCGCCAATCTGGCTTCCGCCGATCTTTGCGGTGCCGATCTCAGCCGCGCCAACTTGACCGATGCCGTGCTGCAAGGCACGGATATCAGCGGCGCGGATTTGTCGGGCGCAACGGTCGATTGCGATCGCCTCACCCTCGACCCGTGGGATGACGCGATTCCCCAATGCCCCGTCAGTCATCAGTGGCGATCGTGGTCGGGTCGGTAGGCTTCTCAAGCTGTGGCGAATCAGGGGCGTTCCCCTCGGTATAATCTAGATGCCGAATTGCATCTAAATGCAAAATTGCGACAGCATTCACACGAGGAGCGAGCCTTGGGGTGGCGAGTACGAGCAATCCGGGGGGCAACAACCGTTGCTGACAACACCGAAACCGCGATCCGGCAAGCCGTAGAGGAACTGCTCGATCGCGTCGCCGCCGCCAATGCATTCGACCCCGAAGATATCGTCAGCGTCACGTTTACCACCACCCCCGATTTAGACGCAATTTTTCCAGCGGCGATCGCCCGCACTCGTCCGGGGTGGACGTACGTACCTCTGCTGGACGTACAGCAAATGCAGGTACCGGGTAGCTTGTCCCGTTGCGTGCGTTTATTGCTGCATTTCAATACTCCAGCGCACCAACACGATATCGCTCACGTTTATTTGCGCGGAGCCAGTCAATTGCGCCCTGATTTGAGCCTAAGTTCGGCGCGACTCGACTCTTAACCAGCCTCGAAAAAATTGCGCAAACATCTGTACGGTAACGGACAGACAATCTCGTTCGTAGAGATTTATGGTCGCTAAAGTCGCTGTATCGCTGCAAATGTTCGCGACGTTCCTTTCCCTTTCATCTTGTTTTTCCGTGTCCAACTCTGACGTAGATATACGCAAAAATCGCTTGTTGGCTTTGGTCTCTGATGCAACCTACAATCGACTTCAGCCCCATTTTGAAGTGGTTTCGTTGCCTGCAGGCCGAATTCTCTACGAACCGGGAGAAGCAATTCAAGAGATGTTTTTCCCTTGTGGTGCAATGATTTCCTTCGTATCGACAATGGAGAATGGTTCTACCACAGAAATAGGCATGGTCGGTTATGAAGGGATGACAGGATTGCCAGCCATTTGGGGCGGAAAATCTTCGACGAGTCGAGCGATCGTCCAAGTGGGAGGAGATGCGATCGCGATCGATGCCAAAACCATTAAAGAAGAATTTGCAAGAGGTGAAGATTTACAGCGAATTTTGTTGCTGTACATGCAGGCGTTTTTGACGCAGGTTTCTCAAACGGCAGCCTGTAACCGCCAACATGCTACGGAGGAACGCCTGTCTCGCTGGCTGCTTTCGGCACGCGATTGCGTGCATCGATCGGAGTTGCCTTTAACGCAGGAATTCGTCGCGAATATGCTGGGCATTCGCCGCCCCAGCGTGACAGTTGCAGCCGGAATGCTGCAGCAGGCGGGCGTGATTCGCTATGCACGCGGCAACATCGTGATACTGGACGTGGCAACGCTGGAAAACTGCGCGTGTGAATGCTACGCAATTGTTAAAGCCGAATACGAGCGCCTACTCGGTCGAGCGTCTGAAGGGTAAGGCTAAAAGCTACCGACTGTCTTCCAGGGGCGATCGCTTTGTGAGTTGAGCGGCTTCAAGCTGCGCGCGCAGATATTCGGGATCGCTCGGCTGGGTGCGTAGCGGGGTTTGAAACCAGATCGATCGCTGCGGGAACGGAATCGAAATACCGGCTTCATCGAACGCTTGTTTGAGGCGCAGTCGAAATTCGCGAGACACCGCCCACTGCTGGAGCGGCTGCGTTTTAATCCAAACCCGAATGGTGATGCTGTTTTCGCCGAAGGCATCGACCCCCAATACTTGCGCGGGTTCGGGAATCGCGTCTCGCCAGTGGCGATCGCATCGCATTGTTTCGGCAACTTGAGTAATCAGCGCAATGGCACGGTTTAGATCGGTATCGTAGGCCACGTCAATGCCTAAATTGGCTCGCGACCACTCTTTGGTCAGGTTCTCGACCGTCACGATCGCGCTATTCGGAATGGTAATCAGATTGCCGTCGGCGCTGCGCAGTTGGGTAATGCGTAAGTTCATGGCTTCTACCAACCCCGCTGACCCTCCAGCCACAATGACATCGCCAACACTGAATTGATCTTCAAGCAAGATAAAAAAACCGTTAATCACGTCTTTGACTAAACTTTGCGAGCCGAACGAAATCCCCAGGCTGAGGATACCGGCACCGGCCAGAATAGGGCCGACGTTAACTCCCAAGACGGACAGGGTAGTGAGCGTGCCAACGCCAACCAACAGAGCTGCCACCGTGCCTTTCAAGACCCCCGAAAAGGTGTCGATGCGTTTGGCCAGCCGCAGGGATGCTTCCGGGAGCAAAAAACGCTCGCGGCTCAACGCAGCTAACACTTTATCGATAACGTATTCGCTCAGACGCACGATCGCGTAAGTCCCGATCGCGATGGGAATGACTCGGGCAATCCCCGCGCCCAAATCTTGAAAGATAAAGGTTTGCAGGCCGCGCGTCTGCGGAAATAACCCGATGACTCCCAGAAAAACCGCAATCCAAATCGTGGCTTGGAATAGAAACAAAAGTTGGCGCTGAAAGTCGAACAGACGGCGACGCTTTTGCTCGCGTTCGAGTTGCTGTTTGATGGCAACTTCTCGGACGGCAGCCTCAGCTTGTTCGGGTTCTAAGCTTTCGGCTTCATCGGTGGTGGGAGGGATGGCGATCGCCGCCAAAGACTCTTCTAATTCCTCAAGTTCGGAGTTGGCGGCCTCGTAGTGCCGTTGGAGCTGGCGCAAATACCGTTCGATCGCCCAGTTCAGGCCGCCAGCTCCCAGCACCAGGCCGAGAGCGATCGCGCCTTGGCGAGCTAGGTAGCCGGATTGATGCTCCCGCTGCGACAGCCGTAGCGCCCCTTCTACGCTGCGATTGAGATCGTCGAAGTTGATGCCGTAAAGCTGCTGGTCGCTGGGAGTGACGGTCATGACGTATTCGTTCAGACTTTGCCCCGTATCCGATGTCGCTCTGAGGGTCATGACCAGCGCGTTTGTCGTCGGATCGCGATCGACTCTGGCTCGCAGGGTGGTGGGGTCGAAAGGGAGGCGCGCTAGCTCCCGCAGTCGGCGCTCGACGATGTTAGTGCGTTGCTGAATGGGAGAGCGCGCCGCCTGGTCTCCTCCTTCGAGGCTGCTCGCGGACGGAGCGGTAATCACGAACACTCGTCGTCCGTCCAGGTAAACTCCCCCTGTGGCAATATCTGTGGCCAACTCGCCGCCGTTCAGGAGTGAGTCGAGAGGAGCATTGAGCGCGTCGGCAAAGGTCGGGGTTTGAGCGCGAGCGGCGGACAGGTTGGCCCAAGTCAACACCAGTGCTGTTCCCGCAGCTAGGGCGATCGCCTGCCATTTCCGCATGGCTTTTGCTTGCATGAGACTCGTCTCCATCCCGCGATCG